>NZ_BAAHWU010000020.1:0-56484 GCF_054601275.1 Dysgonomonas reticulitermitis
AAACTCAAATGTTTGACATTAAATAAATTCATCGGGATTGGTATGCCCGATGCTTACAAAGTGAGTTAATTTTACTTGCTACGATAGTGAAGAAAAATACCAGATTGACTGCCGTTGCAACAAAGTCCTTTTTAGTTAAAAGTTACGAGTAGACGAGATACGAGGTACAAGTTGTTGACTGTTGACTGTTAACTGTGGAGGTTTGTTACTTTTTAGTTAAAAAGATACGAGTAGACGAGATACGAGGTACAAGTTGTTGACTGTTGACTGACTACTAACTACTAACTACTAACTACTGTTCACTGTAGAATCTATTCGTTCTATGAGTCTATGAGTGATGTAAAATATTTATAAAAGCTGATTTAATGTAGAGAATATCATATCTTTGCAAAATGAAATAAGCTATTAGCTATTAACCGATAGCTTATGATCGAAGAAGAGTACTAACAGCTAATAGCTAAAGGCTATCAGCTTAATAACTAGTTATAATGCAAGAAGATAAAGATAAAATTTTAGAAGATGTTACCTCCGACGATTATAAGTACGGATTTGTAACAGATATAGAAACAGAAGTCATACCTGTGGGACTGAACGAAGATGTTGTTCGTTTGATCTCTGCCAAAAAGAATGAACCGGAATGGCTTCTCGAATTTCGTTTAAAAGCATTTCGCTATTGGCTGACTATGGAAACCCCGAAATGGGCGCATCTGGAAATCCCCGGAATAGATTATCAAAGCATCAGTTATTATGCCGCCCCTAAAAAGAAAGACGGGCCTAAAAGCCTTGATGACGTAGATCCTGAGCTGCTTAAAACATTCGATAAGCTGGGCGTGCCGTTGCACGAACGCGAAATTCTGGCAGGTGTGCAGAACATGGCAGTAGATGCCGTAGTGGATAGTGTATCGGTGAAAACGACATTTAAAGAAGTTTTGGCTGAAAAAGGTATTATCTTTTGTTCGTTTAGCGAAGCAGTGCAGGAACACCCCGAACTGGTGAAGAAATATCTGGGCTCGGTAGTTCCTTACAGAGATAATTTTTTTGCTACATTGAACTCAGCAGTATTTAGCGATGGTTCATTTGTTTATATACCAAAAGGGGTGCGCTGTCCGATGGAATTGTCTACTTACTTCCGTATCAATGCGGCAAATACCGGACAGTTTGAGCGCACGTTGATCGTAGCGGACGATGATTCGTATGTGAGTTATCTGGAAGGTTGTACTGCTCCTATGCGTGACGAAAACCAACTTCATGCCGCTATTGTGGAAATTATAGCGCTCGATCGTGCCGAAGTGAAATATTCTACCGTACAAAACTGGTATCCGGGAGATAAACAGGGTAAAGGCGGTGTCTACAACTTTGTGACCAAGCGTGGTATCTGTAAAGGTGTCAGCTCAAAAATATCATGGACTCAGGTGGAAACCGGATCGGCGATTACTTGGAAATATCCTTCGTGTATATTGTCCGGAGACAATTCAATAGGGGAATTTTATTCAGTCGCTGTAACTAATAATTTCCAACAAGCAGATACAGGAACGAAGATGATCCATATCGGCAAGAATACAAAAAGCCGTATTGTGTCGAAAGGTATTTCTGCCGGACAAAGCCAGAATGCATATCGTGGATTGGTTAAAGTTTCGCCAAAGGCAGAAGGCGCGCGCAACCATTCTCAATGCGATAGCTTGTTGCTCGGTGATAAGTGCGGTGCGCATACATTCCCTTATTCAGATATTGCCAATCCTAGTGCGATTATAGAACACGAAGCGACTACTTCGAAAATCAGTGAAGACCAGATTCTTTATTGTAACCAGCGGGGAATAGGCACGGAAGAGGCTGTCGGGCTGATTGTAAACGGATATGCCAAAGAGGTGATGCAAAATCTGCCGATGGAATTTGCCGTTGAAGCTCAAAAGCTATTGCAGATCAGTCTGGAGGGTAGCGTAGGATAAAAACGTACAAACTTGTAGATGGAAAAATCCCAAAGTTTTAGCATATGGAAGATACTCTTGCCAACCTTTATAGGGATGGGGGTTATTATCTATATGCTGGCACGGGAGTTTAACTTTGCTGACTTGAAGCAAATCTCAATTACAGGGCATGCCGTTTTCTGGATATTTATTGCTTTTTGCTTTATGCTGGGGCGCGATGCCGGATTTACTATCCGCTATCGCTATCTCACAGAAAAGCAATTGTCGTGGAAACAATGCATTAAGGTGACTCTGCTCGCCGAATTTGGAACTGCCATAACACCTTCTTCCGTTGGGGGATCGAGTATGGCGGTTATTTTTCTTGCCAAAGAAAATATTCCTGTCGGACGAAGTACGGCGATGGTATTTGTCACCTTGCTGCTGGATGAGATGTTCTTTGTTGTCACGTTTCCGGTCTTATTATTATTTATACCGTTTCATACCTTATTCTCTGAAAATACAGCCTTCGAATCGGGTGTTTTGATATTGTTCGTTGTGGCGTATATCATCAAGATGCTATTGTGCACTATACTCATTACCGGTCTTTTTTTCAAACCGCAAGCTATCCGTTGGCTGATTATTAAACTATTCAGGCTGCCGTTTCTTCGTCGTTGGCACAAGAGCGCGGCAAAGGCCGGAGACGATCTGGTTGTCAGTGCAAGAGAAATACGCGGAAAATCCCGCTCCTATTGGTTCCCGTTAGTCACAGCGACTATTCTTTCGTGGAGTTCCCGTTATCTGGTGGTAAATGCCATATTTATGGCTTTCTTTCAGGTACACGATAATCTGTTGATTTTTGCCCGCCAATTCATTATGTGGATAGTGATGGTTATTAGCCCTACTCCGGGAGGAAGTGGGTTTAGCGAATTTATATTCAAACAATATCTGAGTGAGTTTATACCTTTGGCGGGTGTAGTGCCATTGATTATATTGCTTTGGCGACTGCTCACATACTACAATTACCTGTTTGTCGGCGCTTTGATTGTGCCTCGGTGGGTGAAGAAGTCTTTTGGTAGAAAAGAAGAATCCTGATATTTCATTTTTTTAATAAATGCAGATGTATAATGCTTAAAATCTACCCCTTCAACCATAAAATATTGTTATATATTTGTATTTAACATTCAGAAAATATTAATATTTAACCTAAAATATCATGCAAACAAATGTAACCAAGTCGGGATTATCTCCTGCGAATTTCTCGGGAAAAGTTGATGGAAAAGACGTGCAAATGTACGTTCTTACGAATAGTAAAGGTGCAGAAGCTACAATTATCAATTATGGAGCAAAAATAGTCTCCCTTTCAGTTCCCGATAAGAATGGGAAACTGACCGACATTGTTTTAGGACACAATAATCTTGATGAGTATCTGAGTTCGGAAGAACCATATTTCGGAGCAGTGTGCGGCCGTACAGGAAACCGTATTGCAAAGGGAAAATTCACTTTGGACGGAGCAACGTACCAGCTTGCTGTTAATAACGGGCCAAATAATCTGCATGGTGGACTTAAAGGTTTCAATGCTGTGGTGTGGAACGCCAAACAAACAGATAGTCAAACATTGGAATTGACATATCTGTCGAAAGATGGAGAGGAAGGCTTTCCGGGAAATCTGAATGTAAAAATCACATATCGCCTGACTGACGATAATGTATTTGAAATAGATTATGACGCAACAACAGACAAAGCTACGATATTGAATCTTACAAATCATTCATACTTCAATCTATCGGGAGAAGGGGATGCCAGTGTCAATGATCATATGTTGGTGATGCATGCTTCTAATTATCTGCCTACCGACGATACGGCGATCCCATACGGACAGCCGGAAACAGTAAAGGGTACTCCATTTGATTTCAAAACAGAGCGTTCGATAGGAGAAAGAATCGAAAATGACTTTGAGCAATTACATTTTGGTAAGGGCTATGACCACACATTCGTACTCGACAAGAAAGATGGAGAATTAGCTTTGGCTGTAGAATGTTATGCTCCTAAAACAGGTATCAAGATGGATATCTATACTACCGAACCGGGAGTACAGGTGTACACCGGAAACTGGATGACCGGAAACTTCGAAGGAAAGCACGGGCATCGTTATCCTGCACGTGCAGCAGTTTGTTTCGAGACGCAACATTTTCCCGATAGCATAAACAAGCCAGAATATCCGAGTGTTGTTTTACGTCCGGGGGAAGTATTCAGGAGTAAAACAACTCATAAATTCACCGTGAAATAATAAAAATGGCAAGGGTGTTTCAAATAATTTGAAAATTAGCGAATGTGAAAATTAGCAAATTAAAAAATGAGTGTGGAGTTTGTTACTTTTTAGTTAAAAGATACGAGTAGACGAGATACGAGGTACAAGTTGTTGACTGTTGACTGACTACTGACTACTGACTACTAACTACTAACTACTAACTACTAACTACTAACTACTGTTCACTGTAGAAGTTTGTTACTTTTTAGTTAAAAGATACGAGTAGACGAGATACGAGGTACAAGTTGTTGACTGATGACTGTTGACTAACTACTAATGTAAGCTAGGATAAAGCTGCAATATATTAACAGATAATACTATATACTTATCAAATAATCTTGTACTTTTGGGGCGTTTTTTCGATAAAGTAGGACGGAAATGAAGGAATCTAATAAAGTTCAGTTTAGTGCCTTAGGTGTTGCCCTTGCAATAGGTATTGTGTTTGGTGACATAGGTACATCGCCTTTGTATGTAATGCGGGCGATACTAAATTCGCTTCCTCCTGGACAACTTACCCGTCCCGAATATATTTTGGGAGCGGTATCTTGTGTAATCTGGACTTTAACGATACAGACCACTCTTAAATATGTTATAATCACACTCCGGGCAGACAATAAAGGGGAGGGCGGTATTCTTTCCCTCTATGCTCTTATTCGTCAGAAATATCGCTGGGCTTATATCTTGGCGGGTATTGGAGCGGCCACACTATTGGCTGACGGTATTATTACTCCGGCGATGACGGTAATGTCTGCTATAGAAGGGCTGGCGCCTATAGTTCCCCATATACCGGTTATACCTATTACGGTGGCAATAGTGCTGATCTTGTTTTTGTTACAGCCATTTGGAACGGGCTCTTTAGGTAAATACTTCGGGCCATTAATGATTATTTGGTTTACTATGATGGCTGTTATGGGAGCCAATCAGGTAATACAAGATTTCAGTGTATTGCGAGCATTTAATCCGATGTATGCCATTCATTTTCTCAGGGAAGTACCCCATGCGATGATTATGCTTGGCGCAATATTCCTCTGTACTACGGGAGCAGAGGCTTTGTATTCCGACTTGGGACACTGCGGACTGAAAAATATACGCGTATCGTGGATATATGTCAAGTCGGCTCTTATCCTTAACTATTTAGGACAAGCCGCGTGGATTTTGAATAGCCATCATGTAACGCATGATATAAATCCGTTTTTTGCTATGATGCCCGAATGGTTCAGCCTGATAGGAGTAATAATGGCGACGATCGCGGCTATTATAGCCAGTCAAGCCCTGATTAGCGGATCTTTTACTGTTATCAGTGAGGCAATCTCTCTGAATATATGGCCGAATGTGAAAATACATTATCCTACAAATATTAAGGGACAGCTCTATATCCCTTCCATCAATTATATGATGATGGTACTTTGTGTCATCATTATTCTGACGATGCAGTCTTCGATGAGATTAGAGGCGGCTTATGGTCTTGCGATTACATTAAGTATGCTGATGACCAGTGTATTATTATTCTTGTACTTTATAAAGACAAACAAGCCGCTATGGTTTAGTATTCCTCTTACATTATTCTTTGTAATCATCGAGTTTAGCTTCTTTTTAGCCAATATGCAGAAATTTGCGCACGGAGGATTTGTGCCTATTATCATCGCGGGAGTATTGGTATTCCTGATGTATTCGTGGTACAATGGACGTAGAATCAAGCGTCATTACACGGTTTATGATCAGATTGATGAAAAATATATAAATCAGATATTGAGAATCAGTGAGGATACTACGATTCCTAAAGCCGCGACTCATCTCGTTTATTTAGTAAAAGCTAATAATAAGTTTTTCTTAGAAAGTAAGATTGCTTATTCCCTTTTCAAGCGGACACCTAAACGGGCAGATACTTATTGGTTTGTGCGTATTAAAAGGACGGATGAGCCGTATGAATTTAGCTACGAGACTACGATGTATGCTCCAAAAAAGGTATTCCGAATTAATATCAGGGCCGGATTTAAACTCGGGATACATACCGATAAATATGTAAACCTGATAGCAAATGAATTGGAACGTCACGGGCTGGTAGATCTGACATCGCGCTATCCATCGATGCAGGCTGCCACAGACAAACGGGGAGATTTCAAGTTTATAATTGTCGACCGTATATTTCGGAATGTGCATATGAACCCTTCACGGCAGATCATACTGGGTTGTTATAACTTCGTGAAGAGACTTACCACTTCAGATACTCAGATGTATGATATAGATCCTTCGTTGGCAGTGGTGGAGACTGTTCCGTTAAGGCAGGTGGATCATACCGAAGAGCATCTGAAAGAGTTGCTTCAGCAATCCAGCAACGAATCGTCAGGGATGTAATCCGTCCAGAAGTTTGACATACAGTTCTATCGCTTCCCGTATTTCACTCAGCAAGATATATTCGTTTGCCGTATGTGATCTGGCAGAATCTCCCGGACCCATTTTTAGTGTTGGAAAGGGCATGAATGTCTGATCCGACAAAGTTGGCGATCCATAAGGCGTTTTTCCTATCATAATAGCGCGTTGAACAAACGGGTTCTCCAATGCGATTCTTGAAGAATTCAGGCGGAAAGAACGGGGTTTGATCTCACAGTCCGTGTGTTTGTCTATTATGTGATATAGTTCTTCGTTGCTATATAGCTCATTACTTCTTACATCTACTACAAAGTCGCACTTATCGGGTACAACGTTGTGCTGAGTTCCGGCATTTATCATACTGACAGTCATTTTTACCATGCCAAGCAATTCGCTTACTTCGGGGAAAGCGTATGTTCGGAACCACTCAATGTCTTTCAAGGCTTTATAGATGGCATTGTCACCTTCGTTCCGGGCTGCGTGTCCTGCTTTGCCAAGAGCTGTGCAGTCGAGAACTAAAAGTCCTTTTTCAGCAATAGCCGGATTCATCTGTGTGGGCTCGCCTACAATGCCAAAAGCAATTTCCGGTAATTCGGAAACCATTGCTTCGGCTCCGCCGTTTCCGGAGACTTCTTCTTCACATGTAGCCAGAAAGATGAGGTTATAATCCTGCTTCTTACCTGTCAGCATCAAAAAAGCATGCATCAATGAAATTAAGCTGGCTCCTGCATCGTTGCTGCCTAGTCCATAAAGAATATCTCCGTCTTCTTCCGGTGAAAACGGGTCTTTTGTCCATCCTGATACGGGGCGTACAGTGTCCATATGGGAATTGAGCAGGATAGTCGGTTTCTCCGGATCAAAATCCTTGTTCTGTATCCAGAGATTGTTCCCTTTCCGTTTCGGTTCGAAGCCGTATTTTTTAATATATTCTTCGATGATTTGAGCAACATTATGTTCTTCCCTGCTGAACGAGGGGGTGCTTATCATCTCTTTCAGCAAATCGATGGCATTATAGTATAGGGCATCTATATCCTGACTCATATATTTTATTTCTTTTGGGTAAGTTCATATTCAAGGCTGGCCATAATGAAAGGACCTATTGCCTTGCCTTCGTTTTGTGTAATAGCGACATCTTTCCCGCAAAGGTAATAGTTTGCAGTTCCTGTTCTGGACATATCCTTTGCCGGTCCTAATCCTGCCGACGCGCAAGACTGGATAATACTGATACCGTCCGCCTCTTCTTTTATGAAAGTCTTTAGTAATCCTTGATAAGCCTTGTTGGCAAGGGACTCGTACTTGTTCCTGTCGAGAATGCCTATGCGCATTCCTTTAAAATAAGCATAGGTGAACATCGATGAAGCAGAAGCTTCTAAATAGTTAGTCCTATCGCACCGATTGTAGATGTCGCCATTTATGGTGTCACCTTTATTGTCTGCTGCTTTAGAATAATCGTATTGTAATAACTGATACCAACATCCCGATTCTTTGTCCTGATAACCTGCCAGTCCTTCTGCAACCTGATTGGCCATCTCTTTTAGTTTTGGATAGTCCACGTGATTTTGCGGCATTATTTCCAATACATCTACCAGAGCGGCAAAATACCAGCCCATGCCTCTTCCCCAGAATTCGGGAGAACATCCTTTGTATGGTTCGCCTTGCTGTGCCCAAAAAGAATTGGCATCGGTTGGATCGGCTGACCATGCATGATAATTTAGCTTCTTACTTTTATCGTAAGTATATTGATGGATGATCTTGAACTGGGAGGCAATATCTGTCCATGATTCTGTGTCATCCTCTGCAAAACATTTTTGCCATTCCGCATAGAACGCAGCCCCCATATACAGCCCGTCGAGCCACATCTGATTTGGATATTGCGCTTTATGGAAAAATCCTCCGGTTCCCGGTTTGGTAGCATCTATACGGCTGTGCTTATATTTTAATATATCTCTAAGGTATGTAGCACATTTTTTGTAGCGTTCGGCGTCGGCTGTATTTCCTTTTTTAAGCTCTTCTTTGTAAAGAGTGAAAAATATTTTTCCTGCTGCCAGATCGTCTACATTGCTTTCTCCCACTTTGACAGTGTCACCTCCCTGAAGACAATGATCCGCATATTGTTTTACGATTTCATAATACTCCGCTTTGTCGGGATATTCTTCCCATGCTTTCAAAACACTAAAAGCTACCAGTCCGGGAACATAATCCCAGTGCGCGGTAGCAAGCTGCTGTTCCTTGGTATTACTCAGAAATACTTTTAATGCTCTCGATTCCACCATTTTTTGCGAGTATATGGCGTCGTCTTTTTGTTGTTTTCCCCCGCAGGATATGAAAGTCAATAAAATGATTATCCAGGAATAATTTTTCATGCGAAATAATTTAAGTTCTGTAAGATGATTATTGTCGTATCTGATTGAACGTTTAAACACATCACTAATTTTTATTGGTTATTAGAATTACAAATATAGCGTAAATCGATAAATGAACGGACTAAGTATATTAAAATAGCTTTTTTATCTGCAAGAGTGAGTACATTTTCAATATTAAATTGTTTTCTCTATAAACGCTTAATAAAAAGTTTATATCTGTTATACGATTCTTCTGTTATCAAATTAAGCTAGGGGGAAACTTTAAAAAAGAAGAATCGCATAATTAAGCAATGAGGAACATTGTTTATTTTTACTGCAAAACAAGTGGCTAGAGATTGGTCGCTTGTTTTGTTTTTTTAATATCGTAGCTAAATAGTAACGGCTTTGTAACCGTCTGATACGATATATTAATTAATTTTATACAATTCATATTTGATGAAGCTGGAACAATTCTCAGCGAGGGCTTGTTATTGAAGTATATAAAACGTGTATGATGATAAATAATAGGGATTTAAGTTGGTTAGCTTTCAATGAAAGAGTTTTACAGGAGGCTCAGGATAAGAGTGTTCCTTTGATGCAGAGATTGCGCTTTTTGGGTATTTTCTCTAACAACCAGGATGAATTTATAAAGGTACGTGTGGCAAATATTGTGCGTTTGAGCCTGATAAAAGGGAAAAGATCTCCAATGTTTTCGGGAGGGTATACCGGCCGTGAATTACTCCCTCTCGTTAATTCCCATGTTTACGAAAGTCAGGTAAAATTTATGCAAACCTATGAGGAAGTCCTTACGGAAATGGAAAGTCATGGAGTTTATGTAATAAACGAGAAACAACTAAATAAGAAACAAAAACAATTTTGTCGTGAATATTTTTCATCGGTAGTCAGTCCGCGCTTGGTTCCGCTCATATTACGTAAGACGACCCAGATCCCTTTTTTGAGAGATAATAATATCTACCATGCAGTGAAGATGAGCGCAGGTAAAGGCCAAACTCCGCGGTATGCGATTATACAGATACCGGTAAGCAGTTCTTGTTCTCGTTTTGTTGTTTTACCCTCCTCTCTTAAAGACCGGAATGAGATTATATTTTTGGATGACATTATCCGCCTCTGCCTCGATGAAATATTTTTCATGTTTAATTATAAACAAATATCGGCATATACTTTTAAATTGATGCGTGATGCCTTGCTTACAATTGATGATGATATTTCGAAAAGTTTGGTGGAGAAGATGGAAGATGGATTGCAGAACCGTTTGCACGGGCAACCTGTCCGGTTAATTTACGACAGGGAAATGCCTGCTGATCTATTGGATATTATTGCATCTAAACTAAGCTTGCGAGGGAGTGAAGGCTTGGATGCCGGAGGCAGGTATCACCTGATGCGCGATTTGATGAAATTTCCTAAGGTGAGGCCGGATTTGGAGAGTGTTAATCCTGAACCGTTACAACATCCTGATATTAAACCATCGTCAAGTATTTTTAAAATAATTAATAAAAAGGATGTTCTGTTGAATTATCCATACCATACATTCAATTATTTTATCGACTTTTTGAGAGAAGCTGCCATTGACCCCAAAGTTGAGAGTATATTTATTACTTTATATCGTGCCGCAGAGCAGTCCAAAGTGGTAAATGCATTGATAAATGCTGCCAAAAACGGGAAAAGGGTAGTAGTATTGCTCGAACTTCTTGCCCGCTTTGATGAGGAACAGAATATAGAATATTCTGAAATTTTGCAAAAAGAAGGTGTTAAGGTCATTCATGGCGCCAGTGGACTGAAAGTGCATAGTAAAATTGTATTGGTTGAACGAAAAGATAAAGACTATGTGTATATAGGGACTGGAAATTTCAATGAAATTACCACGCAGATATACGGGGACTTCGGTTTGTTTACCTCTGATAATCAAATTGCTGCTGATGCCAAGATCGTTTTTGATTTCTTGTTGAATACTCACAGACATTTTGCCTGTAAACAACTTTTGGTTGCACCATATTATATGCGAAAGCAATTTGAAATGTTGATCCGTAAAGAAATAAAGAATGCTCAAGAGGGGAAAAATGCTTACATATATGCCAAATTCAATAGTTTGACAGACGAGGCGATAATTAGTCTTTTATACAAAGCCAGTAAGGCAGGAGTGGAGATCCGCCTGATAGTAAGGGGCGCTTGTTCTCTACAACCACAGGTTAAAAAACTAAGCGAGAATATCCGGGTTATAAGTATCGTAGATCGTTATCTGGAGCATGCCCGTCTTGCTATTTTCGGTAACGGGGGACAAGAGAAAGTATATATAATGAGCGCCGACTGGATGACACGTAACCTCGATCGCAGGGTAGAGGTAGGGGTACCTATTATGGATGCAAAGATAAAACAAACGCTCAAAGGTTTTTTCGATATACAATGGTCTGATAATGTGAAAGCCCGCGATCTTACCATATTAGGGGATAATGAGTATGTAGAGAAAGGAGATAATCCGTCTTGCCGCTCACAGATTGCCCTATATGATTTTTATAAAAAAATGAAATAATGAAAACTGATATTTTTGCTGCTATAGATATAGGTTCTAATGCTATCCGTTTATTGATAAATAACATCGAAAAAAATAATGGAGAGCCTGATTTTAAAAAAGTTGCCTTCCTGAGAGTACCCATCCGCCTGGGTGAAGATGTTTTTACCAAAGGATGGATTAGTGAAGATAAGAAGCAGCTGTTGATAAATGCAATGCAAGGCTTTTCATTCATAATGAAGGCCTATTCTGTAGAAGACTATAGGGCATGTGCTACCAGCGCTATGCGTGATGCCAGAAATGGAAAAGAGATAACTGATGCCATTCTGAGAGAAAGCGGGATAGATATTCAGACTATAACGGGTAAGGACGAAGCCGATATTATATGTGAAGCCGGTGGCTTGGGCGATATGATAGACAAGAGGGATAATTATCTTTATGTGGATGTCGGAGGTGGTAGTACCGAAGTGGTTGTTTATGCCAATAAACGAAAGATCACTTCGTATTCGTTTCAACTAGGTACAGTGCGTATGCTGGTAGATGCTGTGAAAGAGGAGGAAATAATTTTTTTCAAATCACAGCTAAAAGAAATATATCGTAAGTATATGCCGGTGAGTATTATTGCTTCGGGAGGAAATATAAATAAAATCCATAAAGTGCTGGGCAAAAGAGAAAAAGAAGTTCTTGCATACTCCGATATAAAGAGCCTGTACGATTCGCTCAGAGACTTGAGCTACGAGGAACGTATTCAAAATTTCAAATTGAATACATATCGTGCCGATGTAATCATTCCGGCTTTGAAAATATTTCTCACAGTTTGTAAAAACTGTAAGGTAAATGAAATATATGTTCCCAAGGTTGGGCTTGTAGACGGAATTATCCATCATTTATATTCTGAAAGGGAAAGATAGCGGTAGAATAGTTTCTATTTTATGCTCATTAATATTTCTATTCTACAGATTTGGTATTAGCGCCTTGATGATAGGGGCATTTCTTTTATATAAAAAAGAGCGACTTTTGGGGTCGCTCTTTTCATTTAATATTTAAGCATTGGTTTCAATTTTCTATGCTTCCTTTTCAGGAATCCGCATCTTGTAGAACGAGCGCCATACGAAATATAATCCTAAAATTAGGAATGGTATGGCAATATATATCGAATAGTCATGATCAGGATTAGCCCGCATTTCTATACAAATCTCGGTTGCTAACAACCCGAATAATGTTGAGAATTTAATAATAGGATTCAATGATACAGATGACGTATCCTTGAACGGGTCGCCCACAGTGTCGCCTATAACAGCAGCTTCGTGTAAAGGAGTATTCCTTTCCTTCAAATCCACCTCTACTACCTTCTTGGCATTATCCCAGCTACCTCCGGCATTTGCCATATAAATAGCCTGGAACAAACCGAATACGGCAATAGATACCAGATAAGCCACGAAGAAATTAGGGTCGAGGAATGCGAAAGCAAGAGTGAGCGAGATGAGTGCAATAAAGATATTCCACATACCCTTTTGCGCATATTGGGTACAAATCTTCACCACAGCTATAGAATCTTCTATATCGGCTTCTTTCTTGTTTATATCGAATGTACGCTTAATAAACTCTACCGCACGGTAAGCCCCTGTAGTAACAGCCTGCATGGAAGCCCCGCTAAACCAGAATATAACCGCACCACCACAAATCAGTCCGAGAAGTACCGGTGCATCCGTCAATGAAAGTTTTAGCATTCCCACTTTTTCAAGCAACAGGATAATGGAGAATATCATCGTTGTGGCTCCTACCACGGCTGTACCAATCAATACAGGCTTGGCTGTAGCCTTAAAGGTATTACCGGCCGAATCGTTAGCTTCCAGATAATGTTTCCCGTTTTCGAAATCAGGAGTGAATCCATAATCTTTTTTTATCTCTTCGGTTATATTCGGTATACTTTCTATTTGCGACAATTCAAATACCGATTGGGCATTGTCAGTCACAGGGCCATAGCTGTCAACGGCAATAGTTACAGGACCCATACACAGGAATCCGAATGCAACCAACCCGAAAGCAAAGATTGAGGCGTGAGGGCCCATTATAGAACCTAATCCCAACTGAGCGGTAAAGAATGCACCTGTCATCAAAGCTACGATCAACAATCCTGTCCAGAATGCGCCGAAGTAACCGGCAACAATACCGGAAAGGATATTCAGAGAAGGACCTCCTTCGCGAGATGCTGTGACAATCTCTTTCACATGTAGTGACTTGGAGCTGGTGAAGAATTTCGTGAATTCAGGAATCAACACAGCAGCAAGTGTTCCGCAACTAATAATAATTGCCAGTTGCCACCAAAGGCTGCCATTTGTCGGATTGCCTGTAATTTCGGCCATATCGCCTAATAATAAATGACTCATAAAGAAACTCGCAGAAATACAAAGAATGGCAGCAATCACGATCAGGCGCATCAATGGAGATTCGAAGTCGAAATGTTTCTTATCACCATATAAAACTTTAGATATACCTTGATTGATAAAGAATGAACAGCCCGAAAGGAAGTCCATCAAGAAACGCATACCAAATATCCATACGATCAGTTTTGCCTGGATATGAGGATCGGGAACAGCCAGAGTGATAAATGCTATCAGGGCGACTCCTGTTACACCATATGTTTCAAATCCGTCGGCTGTAGGTCCTACGCTGTCGCCGGCATTATCGCCCGTGCAGTCGGCTATCACACCCGGGTTACGAGGATCGTCTTCTTTTACTTTGAACACAACCTTCATCAGGTCGGAACCTATGTCGGCGATTTTGGTGAAAATACCTCCTGCTATACGAAGCGCACTGGCTCCGAGAGATTCTCCTATTGCAAATCCAAGGAAACAGATACCTACTATTTCGCGAGGCACAAATAACAGGATAATAACCATCAGGACAAGCTCAAGGGAGATGAGAAACAGGCCGACGCTCATACCGGCCTTCATCGGTATATTGACAACATCCAGCGGACGTCCTTTGAGTGAAGCGAAAGCTGTACGCGCATTGGCGTACGTATTTACCCTGATACCATACCATGCCACAATGTACGATCCTGCCATCCCTATAATAGAGAAAATCAGCACCTGAAGGACTACCCCAAGGCTTTGTCCTACCAGTCCGAAGAAATATATGCATAATACGATAGCGATAAGGGCGAATAACATCAGGAGGAATTTTCCTTGCTGAATCAGATATGTACGGCAAGTAGCATAAATAGTGGACGCTACTTTAGTCATAGATTCGTGCGCAGGTAATTTTTTAACCTGATTGAAGAGAAGTAAGCTGAAACCAAGGGTTCCGGCAATGATCAGGGCACCATAGAATAAAAAATCCCATGAAGTGACAGCCGTTCCGAAAATATGGAACGTTCCTTCATGGAGATCCGGAATCGCTAAGTCCGCTTCACTGGCTTGAGTCGTTACAACCAAACCTAAAAACAGACCCATTAGTAGACCAACACGTTTTAAATTTTTCATGTTAACTAGTATTAAAATATAAAATTTAACAAATATAGAGCGGTTACGCTTAACCGAATATCTGTAAAAACTAATTTTTGCTCTAAAAAAAATATTTTTAAATTTACAAAATAGTAAGCAATACGAATGAATCTTTAAGTCACTTATTTTGTGTCAAAAAGCTTATTTAAATAAAGTTTAACAATAGACTGTTAGATTTTATCTATAGGGGGAATATGTGAGAATTTGAGATGTGAATTTTTGGTTAAGATGGCTTAATAATAGACTCTATCCGGCCATCGGAAAATACAGTTGTTATTGAATCGCCGGCTTTTAAATCGCGGCTTAGTTTTACTACTTTCCCATCTTTCATCGTCAGGGTATATCCTTTTTTCAGGATATTATCGGGCGACATCAGCGCTAAATGTTTTTCGGTTATGTCCAGCTTGTTTTTCTCCTCTTTGAGGAACTGTTGTGTTGTTTTTCTCAGGATGTTTTTGGCTGAGGACAGTGCTGTTTCCTGTTCTCTGTACCATCCTTTCAATGCAAAAGAGTTCTTTGTTTCCAAGAGGTCTAACTGTATTGTTTCTTCCTGAATCCTTTGGGTGACAAACGTTGCTATATTTTGCGAGAGGCTATCTAATTCATAAGCGGTCTCCGATAAATTGGCAATAAGAAATTCCGCTACTGCTGTAGGTGTTTTGGCACGTGTATGTGCGACTATATCGAGTACGGTTTCATCCCGTTCGTGTCCGATGCCTGTAATTACCGGTAGCGGAAACTGGGCGCAGCTGGTGGCAAGCATGTAAGAATCGAAGCAGCTAAGATCGGAGGTTGCTCCTCCGCCTCTTATAATGACTACCGCATCAAACAGATCGATATGCTCATAGATACGTTCCAGAGCCGATATGATTGAATCTTCCGCACGGTCTCCCTGCATGATAGCCGGGAATAATTTGGTGTAAAAAGCAAGTCCGTATACATTTCTGTTTAGTTGATCGAGAAAATCCTCATATCCGGCTGCCGTAGGAGACGAAATAATGGCAATGCGGTTTGTTGGGGTTGCTAACTCCAATTCTTTATTCAGGTACAGGACACCTTCTTCTTCCAGTTGCTTCAGTATCGCCGCCCTGTTTAAGGCTTGGTCTCCGAGCGTATAACTCGGATCAATATCGTGGACAGTCAGGCTGAATCCGTATAGTTCATGGAACTCCACACTCACCTGTACCAAAACTTTCAGTCCCGAAGTAAAGGGCTGTTTTGTCGAGTTTTCAAAATAAGCCTTGAGCAAATGGAATGTATTCGCCCATATCATTGCCCGGGATTTAGCTATAAGGTTCTTTCCACGATTATCTTTCTCTATGAACTCAAGGTAGCAATGCCCGTTCTGGTTGACACGCACATCGCTTGTTTCAGTTCTTATCCAGAACATCTCAGGAAGGCTGTTGTCCAGTACGTCCTTTATTAATACGTTCAGTTCATAGAGAGAGACCGCGGCATTATTCATTTTTTCTTTTTCTGGTCGGCTATTTTTTGAGCTATTTGCGCAGCTTTCTCCATATCCGGAATGCCATATCCATAATCTTGGTTAGGGTCTTCATACCTGTCTCCCGATTCGCGTACAACTTGCAGTATTTCTTTGTTAGTCAGAGTAGGGAAGGCTTGCCATAAACAGGTAACCATGCCGCACATGATAGGTGAGGCGAAGGAAGTTCCACTTTTCATTGTTACATTTCCCCGATCGCCGACTACAATAGAAGCATCGCCTAGTGCCATAACATCGGGTTTTATTCTGAAGTCGGCAGTCATGCCACGAGAGCTGAAAGCCGTTACTATAGAGTCGCGTTTTATCGCGCCTACTGTAAGGATGTTCACTGCATCGCCCGGAGGAGTAATCTTTTCCCATTCAGAGTCTCCGGAGTTTCCGGCGGAAATGACCAGAAGCATTCCTTTGTCGGCAGCTTTGTCGGCGGCACGGGAAATCAGGGCTGTTTTGCCATCCAATACATCGTGTGTATAATCTTCGGCCGGATTGTCAAAATTGTTGTAGCCCATAGATGTGTTAACAACATCGACGCCCAGACTGTCGGCAAATTCTATTGCCGTAGCCCAATAATCTTCTTCGATAGGAAATTCGGAACGGGAGTCTTCTGAGCTTAACAACCAAAAGCTGGCTTCCGGGGCTGTTCCCACAAATTGCATAGGTTTGTTGGCGCCAATGCAGGACAATACATTCAGTCCATGCTGCCCACCGTTAGAGAATATGCCTTCGTCTTCGTATACGAAACTTTCAGAGCCTTTTATATCTAAATTATCGAGCATCTCTATTTGTGGCAAATGATTAAATCCGGCATCGATCACAGCAATCAGCATGCCCTTACCTTTGTATCCTGCTTTATGTAGGTATTGCCCATTATTAGGCTTAATATTATCGATCCCTTTGCCATAATTGTTTCCAAACGAAACCATTTCTTTTGCCGGGTAGAATTGTTCTTTTCTTTCTTTAGGCTCTCCTTTTGTTTTCCCTTTCCATACAAATACAGCATCGCTGACGAATGGCAAAGCTTTATACTGTTCTACCATTGTGCTGTCGGAACAATGTACAGCCACTGTACCCAGCCATTTGCTCTTTGCCACAACCTTTCCACCTGTTTTTTCTATAGCCGATATATAATCCCGGGATATAGGCAGGTCGGATTCATCTATTTTTATTCCTTGCTTTTGCCTTCTTTCTATTGCTTTGAGGGACAAAAACTGTTCAGGTTTGTTTATTCTGTAAGAGGTTTTACCTTTGTCTTTCAATATCAGACGGAATTTGTAGTTGTAGTCTTGTGCAAATACAGCTGAAACGGCTATAAAGAAGCTTAATAGTAGTGTTGTTCTTTTCATATTTGTTTTGTACTTGTTAATTATAGGATGATTTATCCCAATAGAGTATTTTGGGGTTCTCTATGAGAAAAGGCTCTATTTTTTTATAATCCTCGCCGTTCAAATATTCTTTTATGTCGTAATACACCATCAGTGATAAGTCTGTTGGAGACAGTTTCATCTTTATTGGGGTCATATCCAATGCTGCATAAGCATTTCTAAACTCCTCGCTGTCTTTATCGATGTCGGATCTTATGAACCAATTTTTATCTTTTTTAGGAAAAAGATCTCCTTGATTGATAGGTATCCATTTTGTTGTATAAAACTGTAACTGGCTGTCGCAAGCATCGGCACATACTGTTCTTATCACGCATATAATCTGAGAGTCATTGATCAGGGGTAAAAGTTTTATCTCAACGGTTCCTGCATCAGAAGTTTTAAATGACACAAAATCCGGTGATACGGAAAGCCTTGTTATTTCTCCAAGTCTCCCTCTGTTTACAGTCAATTTCGCTGTATCTTCCAGTCCTGCTGCAAGGAGATTTTTTTCGCTTGCTTCCAGCCCGTAGATGATGCTTTCGGGCATAGATAGGATTATGTTTTTTATATCTTGCCCTGAAATAGTAGTTGTAATTGTTAAGAGTATTATGGCGAATAGTAATTTCTTCATTATGTATAAAATCTATTTAGTTCCCAAATATAGGAAAAACATTGCAACGATTATTAAAACGAGATCGATAGCTTTTCCTTTTAAGTTTTTTTCATGGAAGAATATCACACCTCCTGCGAAAGAGACCAATACGCTGCTTCGGCGAACCATAGATACGATGGATATCATCGCATCGGGATCTGTCAGCGCATAGAAGTAAACAAAGTCGGCAATGGTAAGAAAGGCCGATACTAACACAATGCTCCATCTCCATTTGAAAGGGGTTGTTGTCGTGCGTTTTGGATACCATAGTACGATCATCACGGCCAACATCAGGAGGCATTGGTAAGAATTGAACCAGAACTGCACCGCGGTAGAGCTGAATTGCTGCATCAGGAACTTATCGTATAACCCGCTTACGGCTCCGGCTATCGAAGCTAGAACCATAAAGAAAATCCATTTATTTTTATGGAAGCTGATCCCTTCTTTTTTGCCGGATAGGGATAGCAGAAAAAATGAAATAATGGTTATAATGACTCCAACCCACTGATATAAATTAAGCCTTTCGCCAAAAATAAGTAATGCTCCTACTAAGGTCATTACGGGGCGGGTGGCATTTATCGGCCCTGTGATAGTAAGGGGCAGATGCTTTATGGCAAAATATCCGAATATCCACGAAGTGAGGACTATTACCGATTTTATAAATATATAGCCGTGGGTTTTTAAGGATACCGATGGAACGTATCCGATTGTACCTGATAATGTATCCGGTGAAAAGGTTGAGATCAAGACAAGAGG
The DNA here is from genome assembly GCF_054601275.1 of Dysgonomonas reticulitermitis. Classification (NCBI taxonomy): domain Bacteria; kingdom Pseudomonadati; phylum Bacteroidota; class Bacteroidia; order Bacteroidales; family Dysgonomonadaceae; genus Dysgonomonas; species Dysgonomonas reticulitermitis. Next base: position 19,234 of record NZ_BAAHWU010000020.1, read on the forward strand.
GGATAGTAATACGGCGCAAAAGGAGGTATTCAGAAACAAAACCGGGATCACTGCATTCTCATGAACCGATTTCTTTTTACAAATATCGTAACAGCCTAAAAAAAACGCCGAAACAAAAGCAAGAACTAACCACATATTTTTTCAGTTATCAGTTATCAGTTATCAGTGAACAGTTATCAGTAAACAGTAGTTAGTAGTTAGTAGTTAGTAGTCAGTCAACAGTCAACAACTCGTACCTCGTACCTCGTCTACTCGTATCTTTTAACTAAAAAGTAACAAACTTCTACAGTGAACAGTAGTTAGTAGTTAGTAGTCAGTCAACAGTCAACAACTTGTACCTCGTATCTCGTCTACTCGTATCTTTTTAACTAAAAAGTAACAAACTTCTACAGTGAACAGTAGTTAGTAGTTAGTAGTTAGTAGTCAGTAGTCAGTCAACAGCCAACAACTCGTACCTCGTATCTCGTCTACTCGTATCTTTTAACTAAAATGTAACAAACTCCACACTCATTTTCAAATTTGCTAATTCGCTCATTTTCAAATTTTCAAATTGTCTATTATAGATAAAACGGACACCGGACAATTTTTCACTTTTCATTGCCGAAGACATAATTCAGCCATGTATATCCGATAATACCCGAAACGAGTGATGCCAGTAATATCATTAATTTTGATTCATTGATATAATGCATGTCCCCTTTGAATGCCAGTAATGTGATAAAGATAGACATCGTAAACCCGATACCGCCCAGTATACCTACACCTGAGAGTTCTTTCCATTTTGTACTTTTAGGTAAAGAGCATAGTCCTGATTTGACCGATATAAAACTAAACAGGGTGATGCCCAGCGGCTTGCCGATGATAAGTCCCAAAAGGATACCCAGAGCAAATGGTTCTCCAATAGACTGATCCCAACTACCTTCTATCACTATTGCCGTATTCGCTAATGCAAATAGGGGCAGTATAACGAAGGCAACAGGATAGTGCAGGGCGTGTTGCCATTTATTCGATAAGCTTTTTTTATCTCCTTTGGCGAAAGGAATTGTTATAGCGAGCAATACTCCTGCAATAGTGGCATGAATACCCGAATTAAGCATAAAATACCACATGATGATGCCTCCGGTAATATACGGGATCATATTTGTTATATGGAACTTTTTATTCAAAACAAGCAACACAATGAATATCGCCAAAGCGATGAGGAGGTTAACCCAAGATAGCGATGTTGTATAAAAAACGGCAATTACGATAATTGCGCCGAGGTCGTCGATAACAGCCAAAGCTGTCAGAAAAACTTTCAGCGATGTAGGCACGCGGTTTCCTAATAATGACAGGATGCCCAATGCAAAGGCAATGTCGGTTGCCATCGGTATTCCAAACCCTGCGTGCGTAGTCGTTCCAAAGTTGAAGAACATATAAATACCGGCTGGTATAAGCATCCCGCCCAATGCTCCCGAAACGGGTAGCATAGCCCGTTTTATATTCGAAAGCTCTCCCTCATGGACTTCCTGTATTAACTCTAATCCGATCAAAAGGAAAAAAACAGCCATCAAACCATCGTTTATCCAGTCTGCGACAGAATGTCCACCTGCGTGGAAATCCCATATGGAAAGATAATGATCGCTCATGCTTGAGTTGGCTATGAGGATCGAAATGAACGTACATACTATCAATACAAGACCTCCCGATTTTTCACTTTCCATAAAGGCTCTTAGTGTCCTTCCGCTAAGTATCTTCTGCGTTTTCATACGATAATTTTGTTTTTAATGGTGGTATGGAAACTCGCATGACAAAATTATCATAGACTTTGGTGAATCGCTATTCATGCTCGTTTTCATTGTATGAATATTTCGTTATTATACTCTATTTCTTCCAAAAACAAAGCATGTCCGGGTACAGATATTCCGGCTGCGCACCTGTCTTTCGCTTCTATTATGCGTCGTATTCCGTCCACGTCTGATTTGCCTCGTCCGGTTTCGAGCAATGTCCCTACGATAGAGCGCACCATATTTCGAAGAAAACGGTTCGCTTTAATGGTGAAGATATAGTTACTCCCCGATTGTTCCCATCGCGCGAGCATTATCCGGCAATTGTTTGTCTTAACATCTGTATGCGACTTGCTGAAACTGGTAAAATCTTCGTATTCGAAGAGCACATTGGCGCATGCATTCATTGCATCTAAATCGAGACTTCCGTGTATTTTATATTTCAGAGGATGCAGGAACGGGTCTTTTTCTGTTGTGATATAATATCGGTATAACCTTGAGGTGGCATCGAACCGCGCATGGGCATCTTCTTTTACTTCTACTATTTTATATATGGCAATATCTTTGGGCAGAATACTGTTTAGTTTGTTGGCCAGCAATTCCGGATCGGTATTCCCTTGTTCGTAGTCGAAATGTGCTGTCATCATTCTGGCATGTACGCCGGCATCCGTCCGCCCGGCTCCTACAATAGGTGTAGGGACACGAAGCAAGGTAGCAAGAGCGCTCTCTATTGTTTCTTGTACCGAGATACCGTTAGGCTGTATTTGCCAGCCACAATATTTCTCACCGTTATATGCCAGATATATAAAGTAACGTTTCATCGTTATTAATTAGCGAATTAGCAGATTTGAAAATTAGCAAATTGCAGGACTTTTGGTTTTAGATATTTGCTAATCTGCTAATTTACGAATTTACTAATTGATTTCATCTTACTGTTACATGAAAACACGATTGTTTTCGTTCGTGCTTGATATAGCATCTGTCCCGTTCTTTCAGATCGTGCAGGACTTGTCCGAGAACAGACTTGAGCCTGCCATCGTCCAGAGTTCGAGCGTCTGATGAATTAACTTTGTCGAATCTTGTCCATGCAATATCGAATGTCGTTCCATATCTGTGAACAGAATTATCGCTGGCATTGCCATTTCTTCTCGAAAGGCCTTTTACATCATCGTTTGTGCGTAAAATGCTTGTTACAATCGGTTTGTAGAGAGGCATTTTCTTACTGATGAGCGAATCTCTGAAGTTTAGGGCAATGTCTGATAACAATGAAGCTGCTTTGGGTACTAAATAGGGCATGGAGTGGGTTAGTTTATCTACCCGGTATATATCCAATTCTCCGGGGATTTTTACCAATCTATCCATGTATAGGGCTGTGTCGGCTCTTGCTTCGAGTGGTCCTATGCCATTCTCCTTTGCCGCTTCTATATGCAAATCGGGCAGATCATCGAAAGTCTTATTATAATTTCCACTGAAACGGGTATATTTTTTCGGTTCAGAGTCGCCCTTTTCTTTTTTGTTATTTTCGCCGGAACCACAGGCTGATACAGTGGAAAGCCCCAATATTAATATCCAGATATATTTCATATGATAATAATTTTGATTTTAATTGCCATATGGAACTCACATGATTTTTATTATAATGGATTTTGGTGATTTGACAAAAATCATGCTTCGTTTCATGCCAAAATAAAATCAGGCACAAAGGTACAAAATAAGGGCTTTTGTCTGTAATTAAGTAATCAAAAAAGGTAGAATTTTCTTTCTACCCTTCTATATTTTCCTTCAACTGCCTTATCGTTTGATGCAGCGTCGGGTGTATCATATCTCCTGCTATTTCGGACAGAGGGAGGAGTACAAACAGGCGCTCGTGCAGATGCGGGTGGGGGAGTTCCAGTTTTGGTGTTTTCAGTATCTCATCGTCAAACAACAAGAGGTCTATATCAATAATCCGGTCTGTATATATTTTGTCTGTAGATTTTATTTTCCTGCCCATTTCCTTTTCAATATTCTGAGTAATTTTCAGTATTTCGAGCGGTTGCTTTTTCGTACGTATCTTACATACCGCGTTTAGGAACTGGTTATCGGATTTAAAACCTACAGGATCGGTAACGTAAAAAGCGGAAGTTGTGATTATATCTCCGATCCGCTCTTCAATATAGCTGAGCGCCCGATCCAGATTTTCACCTCTGTCTCCCAGATTCGATCCCAGACTTAAAAAAATGTTATGCTGCTTTTCTTTTTCCGGCATCTTTAAATTATCAGCATAGCATCGCCATATGTCCCGAAACGGTACTTTTCTTTTATGGCCAGTTCATATATATCCATTACCTGATCGTATCCGCCAAAAGCAGCTGTCATCATCAAAAGAGTGGATTGCGGCAAATGGAAGTTTGTTACCATCGAATCGGCAATACCAAAATCGTAAGGAGGAAAAATAAATTTGTTAGTCCAGCCTCCATTTGTTTTTAGATAGCCATCGGTGCTTACAATTGTTTCTATGGCTCGCATTACCGAAGTGCCAACAGCACATACCCGGCGTCCGTTGTCTTTGGCATTATTTACTATATCTGCGGCTTCCTGAGTGATTTGTAACTGCTCAGAATCCATTTTGTGCTTTGTCAGGTCTTCTACGTCTATATCGCGGTAATTTCCTAATCCTGAATGAAGAGTAATATAAGAGAAGTCCACGCCTTTTATTTCCAGACGCTTCAGGAGTTCCCTGCTGAAATGTAGTCCGGCAGCAGGAGCAACAACCGCGCCTTCATATTTTGCAAAGATGGTTTGATAACGGTCTTTATCTTCGGGTTCTTCTCCACGGTTCAGGTATTTGGGGATTGGCGTTTCGCCCAATGCGTAAAGAGCTTTTCTGAATTCTTCAGACGGCCCGTCGTATAAAAAACGCAATGTGCGGCCCCGTGAGGTTGTATTGTCTATAACTTCGGCTACCATCGAATCGTCATCGCCGAAATATAATTTGTTACCGATACGTATTTTGCGGGCAGGATCTACCAGTACATCCCATAAATGGAACTCCTCATTTAACTCACGCAGCAGGAATACTTCTATTGTAGCTCCGGTTTTTTCCTTATTGCCATACAGTCTGGCGGGAAATACTTTGGTGTCATTGAATACGAAGACATCTTTTTCGTCGTAATAATTAATAATATCTTTAAATATCTTATGTTCTATTTCTCCTGTTTTTCGGTTAAGCACCAACAAGCGTGATTCATCTCTGTTTTTTGTAGGATGGGTTGCGATCAACTGATCAGGGAGATCAAATTTAAATTGGGAAAGTTTCATATCTAAATGGTTATTGTTTTTAAATTATAAGCGCATCAACAAATTCTTCTATTTGTGCGCCATCAATACATTGATCCAGAGTAACATTACCTATACGCGTACGCTCAAGCCCGGTAAGGTGTGCTCCTGAGTCTAAGGCCAGTCCTATATCCCTTGCCAAAGCTCTTATGTATGTCCCCTTACTGCATACAACTCTGACCTCAATGACCGGCTTGTCGTAGCTCAAGAGTTCTATTTCGTCTATTACCAATGACTTGGGTTTTAGCTCGATTTCTTGTCCCTCTCTTGCAAACTCGTAGGCTCTTTTACCTTCTACTTTACAGGCAGAATAGGTTGGCGGTATTTGTTGTATTTCTCCGATAAACCGGTTCAATTTTTCGAGAACCAGTTCTTTTGTAATATGTTCTGTAGGGTATGTTCCGTCAATGTCTGTTTCCAGGTCGAAAGACGGAGTTGTTTCCCCCAATTTTATGGTTGCTATATATTCTTTTGTCTGATACTGGAACGATTCTATCAGTTTCGTTTTTTTTCCTGTGCAAATAATCATTACTCCGGTTGCCAGCGGATCTAAAGTACCTGCATGGCCAACCTTCAACTTATTAACACCCAGTTTTCGACAAAGTTTGTTCCTTAACTTTCTTACCAGCGTAAACGATGTCCAGTTTAGTGGTTTCTTTATGTATAAGACCTCTCCGGAAATAAAATCCATTATACTGTTAATTCATGTCCGGTAAGCATAAGAATCAGTATGATTCCTCCAACGATAATACGGTACCAGCCAAAAAGTTTAAAACCATATTTTGTTACGAATCCGATAAAGAATTTAATCGCCAGCAGAGCGACAACAAATGCTACAATATTGCCTATAATCAATACGCCTACATTGTCCTTTAGCAGTTCCAATCCTGTGTCGGAAGTAATAAGTTTAAGCAATTTATATCCTGTGGCAGCAGCCATTGTAGGCACAGCCAGAAAGAATGAAAACTCAGCAGCATTTTTGCGGCTCAGTCCGCGAGTCATACCTCCGACAATAGTTGCCATAGAACGCGATACGCCCGGTATCATTGCTATACACTGATAAAATCCAATAATGAAAGCGTTTTTGTATGTTATTTCTTGCTCTCCTTCTACAGGATGATTAAACAGCTTATCCACAAATAGCATGAGTATTCCTCCTATTACCAGCGTAACAGCAACGACTGTTACACTCTCCAGCAGTTCGTCTATTTTATCGCTGAATAAAAGCCCTAAGATCGCGGCAGGGATAAAACCTATTAAGAGTTTCCAGTAAAACTCATATTTATATAAGACGAATTTAAGGAAACTATCATGTTCTTGTCTTGGTTTGTCGTTTTTGAAGCGAAAGAAACGATTCCAATATAATACAATAACAGAAAGAATAGCGCCAAACTGTATAATTACAGTGAAAGCTTTAATAAATTCGTTACTTTCTATCCCCAAAAGACTTTGGGTAATAATCATATGTCCGGTTGAAGATACAGGTAAAAACTCCGTAAGGCCTTCCACAATGGCAATTATAATTGCCTCGATAATACTCATTATAATTAGTTTTGTTATTAGTTTAGGCTTCGTTTTCGCCGGATAACCTTTTCTTTCCCGGATACAATATACCTACTATCATCAGCAGGAATCCGGCAAAGCAAACCATCGGCGCCACTACAATTCTTTTTGTACTGAAAATATCAGGTTCGAAACCTCCTTCTACACTAGAGGAAGATCCGGTCATAAGGATGAATCCTGTAACTATGAGCAGAACGGATACTGCACAGATGATATAGTTCAGTTTGTCGAAGGCAAAATTTTTCTTATCCATGTTTTTAGACGTGATAAAGTTTATTTGTTGTCATTCTTAAATATCTGTTTACTGCCCAAGCTGTAGCTACAGATGTGATTGTTATCCCGGAGATAATAACCAGTCCATATACGATGACTAACTCGTGCATCTTTACGATCGATATAGCTTCCGGCATGATGTTCGTAGCATAGTATATGACTCCCGTGATAGCCAGATTGGCAAAAATAGCTGCTATGATTCCACTTAATACCATTCTCCAGATAAAAGGCTTTCGGATAAAGGAGTTTGTCGCCCCCACAAGTTGCATTGTATTGATGAGGAATCTTTTTGAGTAAATATTCAACTGGATGATACTTCTTATCAGAGTGAAAGAAATAAGTATCAGTATTGCAGCCAATATAATAAGTGTGGTGCCTATGAGCGACAGGTTTTTATTTACATTCGTTATGTCACCTTCGCTATATATAAAATCGTTTACAATACTTCCTCCATGCAGTTGCATGCGGGTAAAACTATCTTTTACTTTTTGCAGGCTGTCGGTTTCCATATATTCCGATTTTATGAATACATCAATATATGCATGCGCCGGATTGTAACCTTGCACTTCTTCGGGGTCACGTCCCAGATCAGCAATCAGTTTCTTTTTTGATTCTTCCTTGCTGATATAGGTTGTCGATTTCACATAAGGATTTGCATTTAGCTCCTTTTGGATCTTATCGATAGATGCTTCATCTATATTATCCGTCAATTCTATGGAAATCCCCATGCTTTCTTTCAGGAAATCGCCCATTCCTTTTGCGGTGAATCCTACTAAGAAGGTCAGTCCCAATAAGAAAAGGACAAGAGTAATACTTATTGTAGTAATTACTCCTGCCGTAAACAGGGATATGGTTTTATACTGATGCTTATCAGACATTTGTACGCAGAGAATTAAGAGATACTTCCCATTCGGATACTAATCACCCAAATTCGGTGCAAAGAAACGAAATAAATACATTTTACAGTAGTATTTTTGTTTTTTTTAATAATAAAGTCGTGAAAATAAAAAAGAGAGAATCTTAAACAGAAACCCTCTTCCTTATATATATATTCTTGAATCTTATTTTTTATTCTTCAAAATAGTCGCTTCATCAATATATTTATCCGCTTCCATAAATGCTTGGGTATTTTTCATATACCGGTTTTTGACAGTCGTAAATACTTCTATTTCTTTGTCATATTGTCCCAGGTCACGGTATATCAGCCCGGCTTTTTTATATAAGATAGGGCTTTGTGATTCGTTGTCCACACCTTTTGCTGCTTTTATATAATAAGATACTGCTTCTTCAGCCTTTCCTAAATTATCAAGGCAGTCACCGATCGCTCCATTTACCAGATAGGATATGATTTCGTCGCTTCCGCTATACCCTTTCAGATAATCCAGCGCTTTTTCGTATTGTCCCATGTTTGCATAGCAGACTCCTGCATATAACTTTGCTAATTTGCCGGGTTTTGTAGAGCTGTATTCATCCATTATAGATTCGAATCCGACATAGCCATTCCCGTCTCCAAATACAGCGAGTGAATCCTGTCCGGCTCCAAAGTATTGTTGTCCTTTGTATATAGCTATCTGAGCTTCTTCGGCTTTAGGCTTTACGATGAAGTGGTTGTATCCTAAAAATCCGCATACGATAACAACAACAGCTCCGATGCCTATCAATAATTGTTTTTGATATTTTTCGATAAATCGCTCTGATCCGACCACTGCATCGTCAATGCGTTTCCAGTCTTTCTCTTCGCTCAATTCAGCTTGTTTTTTCTTAGACATCTTTTAATTATTATAAGTTATACTTTATATTCCTGTAAATTTAGCAGCGACAAAAATAGTTGTTTTCTGCTTATAAAGAAAATCTTAGCTGTACTTTTTTTTAGAATCTGTTTAAATTTTATTCGTTCCGATTTTCAGAACTATTTTCAGAGTGATTTTTTCTTTTCTGAAGCGCGAATAGCCCGCTATTCAAGCTGAAGAAAGGGAAAAATCAGATAAAAAGAGACTGAAAATGAACGAAGATAGTATTATAATAAAATATTCATATAAAATTTAAACAGTTTCTTATTCTGTGTAAAATTTTACAAGTTCTTCTATTGCATTTTGGCAGGCAGGACAAAAATCTTTACAAGTATTTGTTTTCATCCGGCAATCGGCGGCCGGGCGATATATACCTTTAGAAGAGTAACCGCCTCCCTCAAAAACCCCTGTCGGATACTTGTCGGCCAGATCAATGTTTGTCGGCACAGGTGTTTGAGGTTTTAGCAACTTTTCCCATTTCGAAGCGAAGTTTACAAGTGTTGTGATATTTGGCTCCCACGGTTCGAGCGATAAAGGGTATGTGTCGCTGAAAGAGTCTCCGTTATAGAAGTATTCATCGGCTAACCCGCCGAAACTATGGCCGAACTCATGCACTACAACAGGTTTGAAATCACGGTGTCCGGTAGTGGTAAGAGTGTAGGAGTTGAAAATTCCTCCGCCTCCGTAGACATCTGTGTTTGCCAATATTATTATATGGGCATAGGGAATACCGGCTATAGCATCGTGTATATCTTTTACATTTGTAGTAGTAAGGTATCTGTCGGAATAGAATGTATCGAAATGGGAATGGAAAGATGTCTCATTCCATCTGTTTTCACGCGGAACGCTTACACCTGAATCTTCTGATATGGTTTCCACGGCAAAGATATTGAATCGATCTTGTAGTTTGTCAAATGGACTGTGATTAAATAATGCCTCACATGTTATTTGTGCATGGTTTCTGAATTTTTCCATCTCGGAAGAGGTGTATCCTTCTGCAAGAATAACAACATTGATGGATTTGTTTATATCCGGAGAACTTCCTTTGTGTACTACCGTATAATTAGGAATGTTTTTTAAGCCTTTCTTCTTAATTAAAATATCATTTGGGTCTATGGTATGTTTTATTGCCATTACATAAATCCCCAGTTTGTTTCTAAGGCTTACTTCTATTACAGCCTTTTCTTTTGGGTACGGTATTAAGAATGTATTTTCAAAACTCTTTCTTACTACTCCGGCTTCGGGAGTGTCGAGCCATTCCTGGAACAGGGTGCTGAATGAATCTTTATAAATACATTTTCCACTTTTTAAGTCAGTGACTTTGATCTGTCCGTTACCTTGTCTGAGTAATCCGGATAAATTATGTTTTCTGCCTGCCCATTGTGGAAGTTGGCATAACTGATCCAACGAAACAGTCTGGATTTTACTGTTTCCTGAAAAGGTATAATCTATCCGTAATGTTTTATCGATAAAATAACTGTCGTAATCTTGTGCTTCAATTCCTATTGTAAGCATGCATAAAGAAAATACCAGCAAAAAATATTTCATAGAAAGATCCGTTAAAAATGTAACAATGCTGTAAAAGTAATAAAAAGAAAGAAGATTGATAGTCAGGCGGTGATAATAAAATTCTATATAGGTACCGGTGATTTTTATACTTTTTTTGATTTTTCGTATTACGCGTTCGTGTTTAATTCATTAGCTTTGCACCCAAATATCTAAGAAACTGTTTAAATTTTATAGCAAACCTTTTTTATAGCTGTTTTTAGATGGATTTTGGTATTTTTGCTTGCAGGTTTAGCGGGCTAAACCCAAAGGAGAAAGGGCAAAATACGCTGAAAAGAGCATTAAAAAGTTGCTAAGAATATTTATCAGATTCTATCATAAGTATATTTTTCGCTAAAATTTAAACAGTTTCTAAGTCCGATATCTTGCAAATGAGAAAGATTAGATTCTTTATATATATATTCTTATTTATCTTGTTTTCTGTGCCGTTTTGGGGTGCACAATTTGCAGGTAAAGGGCATTATACAATATTATCATTACAAGACACATTGCCCCGGGCAGCTGTCGACTCTCCTCGTGTCTCGTCCGATTCTCTCTCCAGAGACAGTGTTCCGAAGAAAAAATCAGCATTAGAAGCCATTGTAGATTATACGGCTAAGGACTCTATTGTGATGACGGCGGATAATTGGGGTTATTTATACGGTGAAGCCGAAGTAAAGTATACGGATATTACCCTGAAAGGCGAAAAGATATCTATGAATATGGATAGTAGCCTTGTTTATGCTACTTTCGGGCTCGATTCGGTGGGGAAAGAATTCGGGTTTCCGGTTTTTGCAGACAAAAGTTCCGAGTTGGAGTCCAAAACAATGAAGTACAACTTCAAGACTAAAAAAGGGTACAGCACACATCTTATAACCACGCAAGGGGAAGGGTATATTATTGCAGACAGGGCGAAAAAGAATGCAGACGATTCTTATTTTACCGAAGATGCCAAATATACAACCTGCGACGATCACGAACATCCGCACTTCTATCTGGCTTTGACTAAAGGTAAGGTTCGGCACGGTAAAAACGTTGTGGCGGGGCCTGCCTACCTTGTGATAGAAGGTCTGCCTCTTTATCCGATCGGTTTACCTTTCGGTTTTTTCCCTTTCTCCAAAAAATATTCTTCGGGGATAATTATGCCGTCTTATGGCGATGAACTCGAAAGAGGATTCAATCTTCGCGACGGAGGATATTATTTCGCTCTCAGTGATCACATTGATTTGGCTGTGACAGGAGAAATATATACAAAAGGATCGTGGGGACTTAACGCCCGCTCTACCTACCGTAAGCGTTATAAGTATTCAGGATCGTTCGATGCCGGATATATGGTAACTAAAACAGGGGAAAAAGATATAGACTATTCGGTGGCAAAGGATCTGAGGCTGAATTGGACTCATTCGCAAGATTCTAAATCCAATCAGCTAAGAACATTATCGGCCAGTGTGAACTTCTCTACCAGTTCTTACGACCGGAATAACCTGAACAGTGCATTCACTCCTGCTGCGACTCAAAATACAAAAAGTTCGACTGTAAATATAACACAACGGATACCTAATTCGCCTTGGAGTTTTTCTGCTTCAATGAATGCTGCTCAACGAACAGCAGACTCAACTATTTCATTGACCTTGCCAAATATGACCATAACTATGAGTCGTGTGGCCCCTTTTAAGAGAAAAGAAGCAGTAGGAGCAGAACGCTGGTATGAGAAAATCCAATTGAGTTATTCGGGCGACTTCCGGAATAGCATACAGGTGAAAGAGGATCAGTTATTCAAGTCGAATCTCATGAACGACTGGGAGCATGCAATGAAGCATTCCATTCCGGTTTCGGCTACATTTAATGTGTTGAACTATCTGAATATAACACCATCATTCAATTATACGGAGCGTTGGTATACCCGCAAGATAACACAGACGTGGGATAGAGAAACAAATAGAAGCATACTCAAAGATACTACTAATGGCTTTAACCGGGTTTATGATTTTAATGCGGCATTGAGTTTTCAGACCAAGCTGTATGGCTGGTTTAAACCACTATTTTACCAAAACGCAGATATCCGGCACGTTTTTTCTCCAAGCATAAGTTTTAGTTATGCCCCTGACTTTGGAAGTTCTAAGTTTGGTTATTATGAGACTTATTATCATTATGATGCTCAAAATAATTATGTGCCCTATTCCTACTCTCCTTATCAATATGAAATGTTTGGGGTTCCAGGAAGAGGTTCTCAGGGTGCTATTAATTTCCAGTTCGATAACAATGTGGAAATGAAAGTGAAAAAAATAGAGAATGACTCTGTTAAAGATAAAAAATACAGTCTTATCGATAATCTGGGTATCGGTTTTAGCTATAATATGCAGGCAAAAGAGTTTAAGTGGAGCGACATAAATACAAGTCTTCGTTTGAAATTAAGCAAGTCTCTTACTTTAAACTTGAATGCGGTTTGGGACCCGTATTTGTATAAAGTAACACAGTGGGATGCAGGCAATAACCCTACAAGGGTGGAAAGAGTGAATGAACTGCGTATTGCCAACGGAAAAGGTTTTGGTAGTTTGCGGAGTACGGGATATTCTATTTCCCCTTCTATCAATCAGGACACCTTTAAGAAATGGTTTGGAAAGGATAAAGACAAAGAATCGGGTAAAGACCAGCCGGGCGAAGGGCAAACAACCGGAACTATTGAAGGTGAAGGACAGTCCGAAGAAAGAAAGAGTTTGCTGTCTGAAAAGAAAGACGATAACGAATACGACGAGGATGGATATGTTAAGAATGAGATAAAATGGAACTTGACCTTTAATTTTTCGATGAACTATAACTTAAACTCAAGTCGTTGGTCTGAACCGGACAGGGAAGGATATACCGAGCTGAAAGGGCAGTTGACTAAAAATTTCGGTTTTAGTGGTAACATACAGCCTACAAAAAACTGGAACTTTAACTTCAATGCCAGCTATGATTTTGATAATAACAAAATATCTTACCTGACTTGCAACATTACCCGTAACCTTCACTGTTGGTCTCTTTCGGCAAACTTTAATCCTGTTGGCCCTTACAAGACATATTATGTATCTTTACGGGCAAGCTCCTCAATGCTTCAAGACCTGAAGTACGAAAACCGGGGGCGTTCGTCAGGTTACGATCCCGACTGGAATTAAACTTATTCTATTAATAATACGTAATAAATTTGTAAATTGCGGTTTTTCTTATTTAATCTGATATATACTATTATGGAAAGAATCAGCGTATTTCTTCTTATTGTATTTCTGTTTTCTGCCTGTTCTTCTGATCAACATTTTCTCAAAGATGAGGAGTATAGAGCGCAAGTACACAAACAATTTTTGAAACGTAAGGAGTTGGCCGCAGGGCGTACCCAAGAACTATTTGCGGTTTTTGATAAACCGGGACTTACTACTGAACAGCGCGAAGCTCTCGAATTTCTTTATGCTTACATGCCACTTTCAGATTTAGCCGATTATGATGGAGATTACTTTCTCGGTCAGGTGGACGCGGCATTTAATGCTCGTGAGTGTTTCGATTGGGGTAAGAAAATCCCGGATGATATATTCCGGCATTTCGTTCTGGTTTACCGTGTAAATAATGAGAATCTCGATACTGCCCGTCAGGTATTTTTCGGGGAACTAAAAGACAGGGTGAAGGGTTTGACAATGGAGCAAGCCGTACTGGAAGTAAATCACTGGTGCCACGAAAAAGTAACATATCGCGGCACGGATGGCCGCACATCTTCTCCTCTCGCGTTGGTTAAGACCTCATGGGGACGTTGTGGCGAAGAATCTACTTTTACAACAGCAGCATTGCGTGCAGTAGGCATACCCGCCCGCCAATGTTATACCCCCCGATGGGTTCACACCGATGATAATCATGCATGGGTAGAGGCATGGGTGGATGGTAAATGGCATTACATCGGGGCTTGCGAACCTGAGCCCGAACTCGATGTAGCATGGTTCTCTGCGCCGGTAAAGCGCGCGATGATGGTGCATACAAATGTTTTCGGGTTGTATAACGGTCCGGAGGAAAAGAATGTGCAGACAGAACTGTATTCTATTATCAACCTGCTTGGTAACTACACGGAGACGCGCGACGTGAAAGTAAAAGTAGTCGATGAAAAGGGCATACCGGTAGAAGGTGCGACAGTGAAATTTAATGTTTATAATTATGCGGAGTTTTACCCTATTGCCACTGCTACAACAGATTCTGAAGGTACGGCTTCCATCGTTTCGGGAATGGGCGACCTGTTTGTTTGGGCAAATAAAGGGGATGTGTATGGATATATAAAATCGTCGCCAAAGGATGCCGAAGTAACTGTAACTCTTGGAAACAATCAAGGTCGTAGTTTAGAGGAGACTTTTGTTATGCAGGCTCCTGCCGAACAGACAGTAAAAGAACTTTCTGCTGAAGAAATAACCGGAAATGCAAAGCGTTTGGCATATGAAGATTCGATAAGGAATGCCTATATGTCTACATTTATAACTGAAGCTGATGCCCGGAAATTTGCGAAAGATAATGGACTAGACTCTGACAAAACATGGGATTTGCTTTTCCGGTCTCAAGGAAATTGGAAGGAAATTTCGGATTTCCTTGCTGCCAAAAAGAATAATGGCTTTTTGTATCCGTTTATGTCATCTCTTAAAGATAAAGACTTGAGGGATACTCCATCCCGGTATCTTGCAGATCATCTTATTCAGGGCGATGGAGTAGACTTTAACGCTATAACGGAACGGGAGACCAGGTATGCACAGAATGTGCTGTCTCCGCGTATAGCTCTGGAGCTGATTCGTCCGTGGCGCAGTTTCTTTAAAAAGAATTTTTCTGAGGATTTTATAGATAAATCCGGAAGTGATATACAACAGGTTATCAATTATGTACGTGACAGTATAATATTAGATGATGATCAGAACTATTTCAAGTGCCCGGTCTCACCGCAGGGTGTTTATGAACTAAAGATGGCTGACAGCCGATCGAGGAATATATTCTTTGTGGCATTGTGCCGTTCGATGGATATTATATCCCGTGTCGATCCGGCAACAGGACGTCCGCAATATCTAAAGGCTGAAACCGGCACATGGACTGATGTTTTCTTTGATAAGCAAGGTGAAGAAAAACCGAAAGGTGCGGTTGTATTCAATAATGTAAAAGAGAATATTGTAAAACCCGGCTATTCTACACATTATACCCTGGCGCGTTTCGATAACGGTAATTTTGTAACTCTTGATTACGAAGGTCAGATAAAAGACTTTCCTGCTAAAGTTTCTGTCGATGCAGGATATTATCGCCTGACAATAGGGACTCGTGCAAATGATGGTTCGGTAACTGTCAATACTCAATATTTTACTGTGAAGAAAGATGAAACAAAGCCGCTGGATATTAAGCTGCCAAAAGTCGAGACCGGTATCCAGGTGCAGGGAATTGTTGATCCGAATACAATTGTTTCGTTAAAAGACGGTTCGAAGAAAACCTTGAAAGAATTGACAAATAAAAAAGGGCTTGTGATTTGTTTTGCCGATCCCGATAAAGAACCGACTAAACATATTTTTCAGGATTTACCGGCAGAGCAACAGTTTCTCGAAAGTTGGGATGGTGGAGTCTTGTTTGCTATTCCTGATGATAAATTAAGTCCGGCATTTGATTCGTCTGTTTTCAAAGGCTTGCCAAAACAATCGTTATGGATGACAGATGATAATAGAGCGTTGCTGAATGCCGTAGCAGGAGCCTTACAGATTAATTTCTCTAATAATTTCCCGCTGATTATTTATCTTTCAACAAATGGAGGGATCTTGTATTCATCTCAAGGTTACAGAATCGGAATAGGAGAAGAGATTGTAAAGACGATAGAATTAGAAAGGGCTACAAAGAAATGATAATTGCTGACAAAAAAAGAAGGCATCTCGCTTTTGAGACACCTCCTTTTCAATATTGAAAGATACTATTAATCCATGAAATCGATTGTTTCTTCTCCAATCATTTGACGAAGTGTATTTTTTAACTTCACATATTGGATGAACAAATCGTGTTCTGCAACCTTAGCAGGCTCGTGCATCGGGCTCTTGAAGTAGAATGACAACCAGTCTTGGATTCCACCCATACCAGCACGTTTTGCCAAGTCTGTGAATAGAACTAAGTCTAAGCACAATGGCGCAGCAAGAATAGAGTCGCGACAAAGGAAATCCACTTTCAATTGCATTGGATAACCCAACCATCCGAAGATATCGATATTATCCCATCCCTCTTTATTGTCTTTGCGAGGTGGGTAATAGTTGATACGTACTTTGTGGTAAACATTTCCATAAAGGTCTGGATAAAGTTCCGGTTGAAGGATATTATCGATAACCGACAGTTTAGACTCTTCTTTAGTTTTGAATGAACCCGGATCGTCAAGAACTTCTCCGTCACGATTACCAAGTATGTTCGTAGAAAACCATCCGCTAAGACCAAGCATACGAGTTTTCAACATTGGAGACAATACTGTCTTCAACATAGTCTGACCTGTCTTGAAGTCTTTACCGCAAATAGGAGTCTGAGTTTTAGCAGCAAGCTCCCACATAGCAGGTATGTCCACCGTCAGGTTCGGCGCGCCATTAATGTATGCGACACCTTCCGAAACAGCAGCATAAGCATAGATGTTTGAAGGAGCTATATCTTTATGATTTTCCTTCATACCTTTTTCCAATGCAGCAAGAGTTTTGTGTACTTCTCCCAGAGGAGTGAACACTTCTGTGCTACCGCACCAGATAACTACTATACGGTCGCAGTTGTTTACTTTCTTAAAATTGTGAATATCTTCTTTTACTTGTTCCATCAAGTCCCATTTTGTAGGAGCTGATTTTACCCAAGTACCATGTAGACGCTTTACAAATTCCTGATCAAATACGGCTTTCATAGGTTTGATAGCCGCCAATTCGTCTTTTACTTTGTCAAGATCTTCGTTAGTCAATACTTCTGCATGTTTTGCAGCTTGATATACGTCATCTTCGAATAAATCCCATCCTCCGAAAACGATATCGTTTAATTCTGCCAAAGGCACAACGTCTTTGATTTTAGGGAAGTTATTTTCTTCTCTTTTCCCTATGCGCATTGTTGCCAATTGCGTAATTGAACCTACAGGCACTCCTAAGCCCTTACGGGTGATTAATGTACCGGCAATAAACGTAGATGCCACAGCACCTCCAACTCCAACAACAAGAACACCAAGTTTTCCTTTGGCTTCTTTAACTTGTACTTTTCCCATTTTTTAAATTAAATTTTAAAATACACTGCAACCCGCAGCAATCCTTTAAACTACAGATT
The DNA here is from genome assembly GCF_054601275.1 of Dysgonomonas reticulitermitis. Lineage (NCBI taxonomy): Bacteria > Pseudomonadati > Bacteroidota > Bacteroidia > Bacteroidales > Dysgonomonadaceae > Dysgonomonas > Dysgonomonas reticulitermitis. The sequence continues at coordinate 36,791 of NZ_BAAHWU010000020.1, forward strand.
TGGTCTCGCCGGGATATTATCTCCCGCCTCCACAAAATCCTATATAATAAAATAGCTTCGGTGAATATTTGTTTCATTTTATTCTCCCAACCCGGGCTTTTCCACCTTACAAGTGGCTTCCATTATTAAAACAAATAGCCGACGACACCATTGTATTACCAAAATTCAAGTACTTTTTTTCAATCCAGTTGAAAAACAGTCTCCAACTCCATGAAGTCTGTTATTATAAGATCAGCTTTCGCGTCTTCTTCATCCTTTTCCCATCCGGGTCCTTTCAGCCATATGGTCTGACATCCATTTTCAGAAGCAGGGATAATATCTTTTGTATAAGAATCGCCCACAACCACAATAGAAGAAGGCTCCAGGCCTAAAGCCTTTACTCCCAGCCTGAATATCTCCGGATCAGGTTTTCTTACACCCACAACTGCCGACTCTATCACACTGTCAAAGTATTCTAACAGGCCGAAATCGCTCAATACGGCTTGTACATTTCCATAGAAATTAGAAACCAATACTATTGGATAGCGATTTTTTAGCGCAGCTAGCAGGATTATTTCCTTTTTCAATAAATCCTTTACAAAGTTATAACATTGCCCCGAAATATCAAGAATATATTCTTCCGATTTGTCATATTCTTTCAAAAAACCTTTCTCAATAAGGCTTCTCACCTGTATCGCCACCTTCTTTTCGAGGAGAATCCTGAAATTATCGTTCGGTTCTATTACCGGATTGGTAGCTAAATACCGTTCGGCATAAACGTAAGCTTCTCTGAACTGTTCTTTGGTCACAGGTACTTTTTGATACTGATATGCATCCCAGAGTACCTCCGCCCAATGTTTACCATTGCTGTCGATAGTACCACCGTAATCGAATATTATTCCTTTTACTTTTTGCAGATCAAACATACTTCACCTTTTGACTATTTTTTCTTCTTCATGGCATAGGTCTGAGCCTTCAGGAATTCGCCAAATTCTTTTATGTCCTCATACTTAGACTGTTCCTCTACTGTTATGGGCTTACCAAAACGAATATAAATAGTCTTGCCTTTCTTATTCGTTACCTCATGTAATAACCGTACTGTGCGTATACGCCAGTCTATGAAACCAAGAAAACGATAGAACCACGAATTATTCCCGGATATAAACATCGGTATAACCGGTACCTTGGCTTTCTTTATCAGTTTGAGTACAGGTTCCTGCCACTCGCGGTCTTCAGTACGATCGAGGTGTGGTGAAGAAACCCCTCCTGCCGGAAACAATCCCAGCGGATGCCCTTCTTTCAAGTGTCCAAGACACTGCTTTACTCCGCCTACACTAGATTTCACTTCCGACATTTTATTATCTTTAGAGTATGGATTAACTCCTATAAAGTGTTCTTCCATTGTATCTATTTGCATCAGCATCCAGTTGACCATCATCTTATAGTCTCTCCGTTTGCCGGCAACAGTACTGATAGCGATAATACCGTCTATATGTCCGTAAGGGTGGTTTGATACTGTAATAAAAGGGCCTTCCTTAAAGTTGTCAAGAACCTCATAGTTTTCATATTTGCGGATGATACCAAGTTTGTCGAGCATATCATTCACAAATTCCAGACCCGTCAGATGTTTTGACGCGTCATACACAGCATTTACTTTATTTATACCTGTTACTTTAAACAGGACTTTTATAATAGCATCACCGAAACGGCCTCTAAAAATGGGGTGTACCCCCCTTATCATATCTTTACTTATCAGTTTTTCCTTCATATGGCAAAGGTACGAAACTTCTATTTTATATAATTATAGTATTTATTAAAGAATGATTTGAATCCGCCTGTTTTCATTAACACATATTCGAACAATATAATGCCAAGTAAAGCGCATAAAACACCTAACAAGACATCTATAATGTAATGGTGATATGAATAAACAGCTGTAAACCATATACCGAACATTAGTATAGTCAAGGTGATCAGTATCGCAATATTCGACTTATTCTTTATTGCATAAAACAGTGTTATAACCATATATGCCGAATGAAGCGACGGCACAGCGGCAAACACATTGGAGTTTCGCCCGTAAATCGAATTAAAAACAGAAAAACCCAAAAGCTCGTCGAAACGTGCTAAACCGGCTGAATTCCCCGGTGTACTTAATATTGGTTCAAACCCATATTGCATTGCATACCAAGGTGGTGCAGCCGGATGAATATAATAGCCGGCAAAACCGATCAGATTTACAAATAAAAAAACCAAAGCGAATTGTAAATAGACTTTCCTTTGTTTCTTTAAATATAAATAAACACCAAAAGCAATAGGCACAGGCACCCATGTGAGGTAGAAAATGCCTGCGAAAAAGTCCATTAAGGACGAATAGTGAATAGCAAAGAATTCGTTAGGAATAAGAACTTCTCCGTTTACATTTATTCCAAACAGGTATTTTTCCAGGTCATACAAATCCTTTACATCGATAGGATTGACCATATAATTAGGAAAAACGCGCATCCAATCGTACGATAGACCAAAAATAATAAACGGAATAAGAGCAACAGCGAGTTTACGTGTGGCCTTAGCAGCAAAAAACAAACCGAGAAAGAGTCCAAACATCAGCACATGTTCAGGCCGGAATCCCACATAGACAGCTGTTAATACAATAATAAACGTTGTTATTCCGACAACTATAATACTATCTCGACAAGAGGGTAACGAAAACTGGAGCTTCATTTATTTGCCTTGATCCTTTCTATCTTGTTCTTGCAATACCCTCTTGCAGTGCCTTAAACGATTAATAGCAGTAATATTTGAAAAAACCGCAACGAAAGCTAAAGGAATAACCATAAGCAAAACAGGTTCGAAAACAGGAATTTTAATACCCGCCACATGAACACGGACGTCTCCGAAAAAGTGGTAGAAAAGACCGCAAAGAATACATCCCGCAGCGATAGTAACAACCCTTTCCGGACGTTGCATAAAACCACCCTTGCATTCTATTCCCAATCCTTCGGCACGGGCACGGACATAGCTCACCATCATTGATCCGATCAATGCGACAAAAGCAAACAACGAACTGACAAAGTACCCCTGCAATATCAGATAATAGCATATTCCAAACAGAACGATCAATTCACTATAACGATCGAGTACAGAATCAAAAAGCGCACCATAGCGCGAACTCATTTTGCCAATACGGGCAACTTGTCCATCCAGCATATCAAAAAGTCCGGCAAACAAAATGACGAATCCACCCCAACCAACAAACGACAGGTCTCTTTCCATTCCATGAGTAACCCCATAGAAAGGCTTACCTCGCATTGCCCCACAAATAAAAATCACGCAGGCTGCAATATTCAACACGAGTCCCGTAGCTGTAACAAAATTAGGTGTAATCCCAACTTTTATCATACCCCTAACAACAGGGTCGACAATTTTATAAATCAATTGCTGAGCAAAATCCCTGGCTTTCATATTCTATTTATCCTGTTTTATTTTAAATTCAAATTCTTCTGTATCATCTTGCAATTCATCATCTGATAAAGTATCATTATTCTTGCTACCCCACTCTCCTTTCCATAGTCCCATCTTAATCAGATATTTTTTATAATCCCTGTCTTTATAGACAAAAAGACGTTGCATATTATAATTCCAGCCAAATCCGACAATAAGAGATACAATGGCTTTAGGTATCATAAATACGTTATTGACAATAAAGTCAGGCAGGTTTTCAACCGGGATCCATTTCAATATCAATTCAGTTACCAGAATAGTTCCTTTCCAATTGAGGAAAAGGTTGACTAACCAGACCATCAGGTATTTTATGACCACATATTTTATCTTGCTCCCTTGAGCCTTAAATGTCCACTTATAATTGATAATGCAATTTACGATGCCTCCTGAAACATTTCCCAATAAAGTTGCATGCCCATATAGTATTCCTACTGCATTTACCAATACAAAACTGACTACATAATCCGTCAGGCTCGATAGCTGGGAAGAAAACTGAGCGCGAAGGAATGTGAAAACACCTTCCTTTTCATTTACAGTCTTAGCTATCTTTTTTACCCTATCAACCATCTTAATCCTAATAATAGTAAAAAACTATATGCTCCCGCCAGAATATCGTCCATCATCACTCCAAGCCCTCCTTTAAGGCTCTCCATCCTCCTTATACCCAAAGGTTTATATATATCGAAGAAGCGAAACAATATAAATGCAGCTAAAGGATAATAAAATTTATCAGGGATTGCAGCCAAAAGGGGAATCCAAACGCCGACCATCTCGTCAACCACTATCCGCGAAGGATCTTCGCCCCACACAGGTTCTAATTTATTGGCAGACCAGATACCTGCAATAGTAAATAAGGCTATCAGCCCTGCTGTTGTTATAATCAGGATACATGGAGAAACAAAAACCGAGATTACATACCATATAATTGTAGCCAATGCAGCGCCGGCAGTACCCGGAGCAACAGGAAAATACCCGGATCCGAAACCCGTGGCTATAATTTTATGAAATAACATTTTTCGTTCCATCGTTACAACAACCGTGCAAAATTATTAAAAAAGTTCCTTATGCCAAATACTATATCACAAAGGTATATTCTTTGAAATACATTCGGCAATATAAGGCGCCGCCTCGTCCCTACAAGGGGCAAAACTAGGCCAATCGTTAAAATCTATAATTTTGAAATCACCATTCGAATCCACTACACAATCTCCTCCATATATCTTAACATCCAAAACCTCTCCCGCTTTGTCACAAGCTTTCTTCAAAGCCTCGACATTGAAAGGGAATTCTTTCGCGGAACCATTCACTGCCTCAAGCCCAAACTTGGTAAGACTCAAATCGAAAGGATAAAACCAATAAAAAAAGTCCGTATCGGCAACCCCATAGAATTTTACCAAATCGCCAACCAGATGTTCGTTAATAACGGCATTCGGTATATCCCGGAAAGCAAATTCCTGTAATATCGATTTTGCTTCAGCGATATTTCTTGCATAGGTCACGTCTTCCCTGTGTATCGTGTGCGAATCTCCGCGTTTAATCCAGAAAGCATCGGCATCCATCTTCTCCAACTTACCAGTTGGATCTTCCGTCACATCTACAATAATACTTGCCGGATGGGGAATACCATTCTCTATCAGCAACCGTGTCATAGCAGCACGGGAGCAATTCTCCACGCCAAAGCCGGAATTTATAACAACAACTCCGTTATTTTCAATCTGTTTCAAATAATTAAGAGTCGATCTTTCCCGGGCCATATTGAACAAGTATTTCTCCTGTTCTCCCATCAAAATAAATTCAGCCTCGGTATATTCGCTTACTTCATATCCCATACGGCGAAGATTCTCTGCCGTCAGGTTAAAGATCATCCCGTCGTTTCCTATATGGTTAGGTGAATATTTTGTGTTTCTCTTGATTCCTGCTATTCTTGGTTTCGACATTTCAACTGTTGATAAATTTCTCTGCTTCTTCTATATCTCTTACATGGTCCACATCCACAATCTTAGCAAACGGGAATGCCTTTAATTTCAACTGATCAGACACAAGCTGACGCTGAAAATTACGCATACGCGATTGGCCGGACTGAAGGCAAGCTTCTAATGTATCTATCGCTTTCGGGGTTAATCCGTATATGCCCCCCGATATATATTTACAGTTTTCTGATCTATCCAGAAATCCTGTTATCTTCATTCCGTCATCTACCTCGACATACAGCGGCTTCTCGTCGTCTACAAAACTTGTAACAGCCATCAAACCATCATTATCCGAATCGTTGATAAAAGCCTGTATATACTCAGAAAATTCTTCTTCTCTGAAAATTGTATCTACCGTCGTCATGCAGAATTTCCCATTTCGAAGGAAATTACGAAGTTCGAAAAAGCTATGCATTGAACTGGGAGTAGACTTTACAACTACATTGAAAGGTATGCCTATATCCAGTTTTGAGATATAATCGTATACCTCTTTCATTTCTTCATTTATGATAATGCTTATAGATTCAGCGTCATTTTTAAGAAAAATATCGAGTAACCGCCCGATCATTTCCTTTCCATTGATCCGCACCAAAGGCTTGGGCAAGAAAACTCCTTCCTGCACAAGTCTCGAACCTTCTCCGGCCGCTATAATAGCATAATTCATATTTTGAGTTATAAGTAGTAAGTAAACGAGTTGTTCTTCATTGCCTCACAATTCTCCGACTTTTCATTTTCAAATTCGCTAATTTTCAAATTGGTTACTCTTCTTTAGTCAAATCCAAAACTTCGTTATCCCCTCCCCTCTCAACATATAACTTTCTCAACGGATTGGCATACGCTTTATCGTACTCCACTCTGTTAGAAAAAGTATCTATTGCCATATAAATCGCCTGACGAAACGATTCTTCAGAGGCTTTGTTTTGTCCGGCTATACCGTAGGCCGTACCATGTGCCGGAGAGGTACGTACAACAGGTAATCCTGCCGTAAAATTCACCCCGTCTTCCATTGCCAATGTTTTGAAAGGAGCCAGACCCTGATCGTGATACATAGCCAATATGCCATCGAAATGAGAAAACTCGCCCGACCCGAAAAACCCATCTGCTGCGTAAGGGCCGAAACAAAGTATTTTTTTATCCTGTAACTCTTTTATGGCAGGAATAATAATATCGTTTTCCTCCGAGCCTAAGAGACCGTTCTCTCCTGCATGCGGATTCAGAGACAATACAGCAATACGTGGCTTACCTATTCTGAAATCGCGTTTCAAACTAGTTTCGAAACGGACGGCTGCATCTGTTATTTTTTCTTTTGTAATACTTTTAGGCACATCCGCTAACGACATATGACCTGTAACTAAAGCAACACGAAGAGAATCCTTAACAAGGATCATCAGACTTTTTTCATCATCCTTTCCAAAGCGTTCCTCAAGATACTCGGTATGTCCCGGAAAATGGAAATCGTCTCGTTGGATATTATGTTTATTGATAGGAGCTGTCACCAGAACATCTATCAGCCCGCTTTTAAGATCAGCTACAGCCTTTTCGAGAGACTTATATGCAGCCTCTCCGGCAACAGGCGTGGATTGACCCAGGTCAACCTTTGTTTCTTCATTTATACAGTTAATAATGTTCACTTTGTTGACCGAAGCATCTTTTACATTATTTATCTGATTGAAAGACACCGATTGCAGTTCCATTGTTTTGCGGTGATAAGCCGCTACTTTTACCGAACCATATATAACAGGGATACACATCTCTGCCATACGTATATCGGCAAATGTTTTCAGGATAACTTCGTATCCTATCCCGTTTATATCACCTTGTGTTATTCCTACTTTTATCATAAGCTAAAACCGGCCCCCTCAACTCCCCCAAGGGGGAGCTACAGAGAGAGCATTTATTCGTTAGTAATTTAAATATTCTTTTTCCCATTTGGTTTTAAGTCCCCTTTCGGGGGATTTAGGGGGCTTGCCAACATACCGCATGCAGCAAAGATATCCTCACCACGTGAAGCCCGTATAGTACTTGTCAGCCCCTTCGATGTCAGATAGTCGCGAAAAGCTTCCATTTTTTCCTTTGTAGATGTTTTCAGGTCTACATTCGGAATAGCATGAAACCGTATCAGGTTTACCCTGCACGATAAGCCTCTTAGCATCTGAACCAACTCCTTGGCATGTACCAAAGAATCATTGAAATTGTCAAACATTATATATTCGAAGGACAATCGCCGTTGCTTTGTCCAGTCATATTCTCTGAGTAAGTCTACTATACCTTGTATTGGGAAAGCTTTTTCCGCAGGCATAATAGATAGCCGCTGTAATTTTTCAGGGCTATGGATACTGATTGCCAGATGTGCATTACTCTCGTCCAAGAACCGTTTCAATTTCGGGGTAACTCCTGTTGTGGAAACAGTTATTCGCTTCGGACTCCAAGCCATACCATAATCGGCAGTCATTATTTCGAGTGTCTTTTTCAGTTCTTCGTAGTTGTCAAGAGGCTCACCCATCCCCATGAAAACAACATTGGTCAGATCTTCGGCTTCACGAACTGAGTAAAGCTGATTCAATATTTCGTTCGCTGTCAGATTCCCGTTGAACCCCTGTTTTCCTGTCATACAAAACAGGCAATTCATTTTACAACCAACCTGTGAAGACACGCAGAGAGTAACCCTGTCATCCTCCGGAATCATAACGGATTCGATTAACTTATCTTTCTCCGTTTTGAATAAATACTTTACGGTTCCATCCACCGATTGCTGAAACTCAAGAGGATTATACCGCCCCACATCGTACTTCTCTGACAACAAAGCCCTGTTGACAACAGAAATATTTGTCATTTCATCGATAGACGACACCCGCTTCTTATATACCCAATCGGCTATTTGTTTTGCCGCGAATTTGGGCAGACCACACTCCAGAACGACCTCTTTAAGTTCGTCGAATGTCATACCAAGCAAGTGGCACCTCACCCCAACCCTCTCCGATAGAGAGGGAGTTACGCTAAGCGACGCTTCTTCACTATTATTTTTTTTCACTATTATTCTAATACCCTCTCTGAAAACCTCCCCTTTTGGGGGAGGTTGGAGGGGGTGGTTACAATCTTTTCTTAATCTCTTCACTTTCTTTTTCAAAACCCGGTTTATCAAGAAGGGCAAACATATTTTTCTTATAAGCTTCCACTCCCGGCTGATCAAATGGATTTACACCTAAAATATAACCACTGATACCGCAAGCCTTTTCGAAGAAATAAAGTAACTGGCCAATGCTATAAGCATCAAGCTTAGGCAACTCTATCTTAATATTCGGTACACCTCCGTCTATGTGAGCCATTTGGGTTCCCAGTTCCGCCATTTTATTAACGAAATCGATACGTTTTCCTGCAAGGAAATTTAATCCGTCAAGATTTTCTTCATCAGTAGGAACGGTTAATGTTTCGTTAGGCTGAGCAACGGAAATCACTGTTTCGAAGATAGAACGTTCACCTTCCTGTATCCATTGTCCCATAGAGTGCAGGTCGGCAGTAAAATCAACAGAAGCATTGAATATACCTTTGTTTTCCTTTCCTTCGCTTTCACCATAAAGTTGTTTCCACCACTCTGCGATATAGTGCAACTTAGGATTAAAGTTGGCAAGGATTTCTATTTTTTTGCCTTTCTTGTATAACTCGTTACGGGTAACGGCATATATTTCAGCTATATTTTTTTCAAACGGAACGCTTGGCGCAGTTTCTTTTTCCATAAACAGAGCTCCCGCTACTAACTGACGAATATCGATACCTGCCAAAGCGATAGGAAGCAGTCCTACAGGAGTCAATACAGAGTAACGACCACCTACATTATCAGGAATCACGTATTTCTTAAATCCTTCTTTTGTGGCCAATGTAAACAATGCGCCACGAGCAGCATCCGTAATAGCTACAATACGATTTTTCGCATCCTCTTTACCTATCGATTTTTCCAGTTCGGCTTTCAAAATACGGAAAGCCAAAGCAGGCTCTGTTGTTGTTCCCGACTTGGATATATTGATGATACCGAAAGATTTTCCTTTCAGGTACGCCAATAATTCTACCAAATAGTCTTCACCTATATTATTCCCTGCATAAAGGATTACCGGATTTTCGCGATCATGTTGCAACCAGTCGAAATAATTTGACAAGGAGTCTATTACAGCTTTCGAACCGAGATAACTACCTCCGATCCCGACAAGTACAATTACCTCACATTTTGCTCTCAATGCTTTTGCTGTATCTTCTATATCTTTCAATTGAGCGTCAGTAATAGAAGAGGGAAGGTTTAACCAGCCTAAAAAGTCATTCCCTTTTCCGGAACCATCGTGCAATGTTTGATTACACTTCTTTGCTAAAGCAGCCTGACCGTTTACATCAGTCTGACTGATAAAGCTTAATGTTTTGCTAATGTCTAATTTGATAACCTTATCCATTTTTGATCTTTATATTAATATTTGTTTTTAGCAGCAGATTTTCTTTATTATATCACCTCTTCGAATAATCTTGTTCTTGATATTAAACCACCATTCAAGGATTTCAATTTGTCCTCTAATTTAACTTGTTTCGTATTTTTTACTCGAGTAGGAGGAGACTTTGTCAAAACAATTCTTGCGAAAAATGCAAAACCAGTTAGATTGTGCCTCAACAAATCAATACTTCTGTCTATTTGATCTATCGCTTGGCTCATATCAGAACCTTTTAACTCAATGAAATACGATTGTTTTTGCTCACAATTTAAAAGAAGAAAGTCACACTTTTTACCACTTGAAATCAATCCCCCATCAACTCTGTATTTTGCCAAATGATTCGCACTCTTATTTATATATCTGTACTCAGTTTTATGTCTCTTATCTCTAATAGGTATAATTTTTCTGTTATCATGTTGAAATTCAAAGCAGGTTGAAAATGCTTTACAGTTGCATTCAGGCATTGGTTTCGTCTGTTTCATATTGATACAAATAATCAAATTCTTCATTAATTGTTTGTGAAACAGCATCTAACTGTTCGACCTGAATCATATCTAAATCTTTATCAATCACTCCTTTTACTGTTCCGCCCGAAACAATACCTGCAAAAACATCATCAGGATTTAGCCACAAATTTTTTGGTACTTTCGCGGCAATTTTATCAGGATAATTCTGTCCGACTTTGTGCGCCAGCATCAAATTGTTTATTGTGGCTAAGACATAAGGGCTATGCGTTGAAATGACAAGTTTATGATCTGCATTTTTGTTACAAATCTCAATCAGACTTTTTACAAGTTGCATTTGCGACGCAGGAAACAAATTTTGTTCAGGTTCTTCTACAATACTTATAAGAGAAGTTTTTTTGAGTGAAGTATTTTTCTCCCTGATATTATCAGTTGCTATTTTTTTTAGTAAATATTCCGAAACCAAAAGAATGGGTACGATAGCCTGAAAACCGGAGGAAGCATCGGATAATTTAATATTGTATTTGCCATTTTCTTTTAAGTTGAGAATATCGGAGCCTTCATTAATAATTTCAGCATTATTGACAGGTAATTTCAATGGCTGTTTTAAATTAGTAGTTGCCAGTCTAAAATCATCAATGAAATCTTTTAAGCCCCATGGAATAAATTCGCTTGCTCTGAAATTATTAACATAAGAGATAAAATTTCTTTCGGCCGGAATATAAATTATTTGTGGATAAATAAATTTTTCGTGCGTTTCAACAACAGTAAGTTTATTATCTGAAAAAGAAAATTTATATGCGAGTCCCTTATATTCAATGTTCGTTTTTTTATTAAAATAGTTTTCTATTCTATGATAAGACAACAAATTTTTTACGTCTTTCTGGAAATATGTACTGAAACCACTTTCCTCTCCGGTAATGGATGAACGATATAAATCTTTTTCCAGCCACATAAAAGAGGAAATCAGTTTTATGATTGTGCTTTTGCCGCTTGCCTGTTCGCCAATCAAAACAACCACTTTTTTAATTTCTATTTCAGCATTTGATATTGGCCCAAAATTCTTTATTCTAATTTTTGGCATATTTAAAAATCTATTAATCAGACTATAAAATTATAAAACTATTCCGATAAAATAACTCCATATTAAATTCATTTCAATATTTGTTCTCTTAGTGTTTTTATTTCCAGCCGTGCAGGAGCATTTTCATACAAAACACGATAAACCATATCGGCAATCGGAATATTCACATTGTATTTTTCATTCATCTCCATTACACACTTTATGCCGTAATATCCTTCGGCCACCATTTCCATTTCTATTTGAGCTGCTTTTACCGAATAGCCCCGTCCGATCATAGAACCCAGAGTACGGTTGCGACTAAAACTGGAATATGAAGTCACCAGCAAATCGCCTAGATATGCCGAATCCTGTATTCTCCTTTCGATAGGAGAAACAGTATCTACAAACCGTTCCATCTCGGAGATGGCATTCGAGACAAGTACCGCCTGAAAGTTGTCTCCGTATTTCAACCCATGACAAATACCCGAAGCAATGGCATATACATTTTTAAGTACAGCCGCTAATTCTATTCCGGCAACATCGTTCGACACGGAAGCGCGCACAAACCTGTTGGAAAAGATCTGGGCAATGGCATGAGCCTTATCAATATCAGGGCATGCAATAGTCGGATAGGTAAGACGCTCCAATGCTATCTCTTCTGCATGGCAAGGACCTCCTACAATAGCCATATTTTCGGCAGGCACATTGTAAGACTGTGTCAAATAATCGGTTACAAGTAGGTTTTCAGGAGGAATAATGCCTTTAATCGCCGAAATAATAAACTTGTTGTCGAGTCTTACTTTAAGTTTTTCAAGGTGGCTTTTCAAGAAAGGCGATGGTACGGCCAGAATCAGCGTATCCGACTCTTCCACTACCTTGGTAATATCTGAATAAAACGTTATTCTATCCAGGTTAAATTCTACGTTCGATAAATAAGAGGGGTTGTGTCCTGTTTTTTTAAAGTCTTCGATTTGTTCAGGGCGGCGCATATACCAATTTATATGCTTCTCATGATTGAGCATAATCTTAGCTAGTGCCGTAGCCCATGTTCCGCCTCCGAATATTGCTATTTTACCGGGAAAACTCATATTTTTCAATTTGAGAATTTGAAAATTAGCAAATTTGAAAATTGTATTTCTCCATTTTCTTAATTTGCTAATTTGCTAATTTGCTAATTTTTTAGCCAACCTTCAATAACTTCGACTGACGGCAATGTCAGTTCCAATTTATGTTTTTTGTTTATATCCCCCAGATCCTGTCTGATCTTCTGAGGATTTACTTCCTTCATTCCTTCTACAGTCAGGTATCCTGCTTTTTGCAAAACAGGGACAAGTTCTTCGGCAACGCCCAACTCCACATATTTAGCTACCGGATCTTTTTTTGCAACCTTTTCGGGACGCATCTGAGGGAAAAACAATACTTCCTGTATACTTTCCTGTCCTGTCATAAACATCACCAAACGATCCATACCGATACCGATACCGCTTGTAGGAGGCATACCGTATTCCAATGCACGAAGGAAATCCTGATCGATAAACATCGCTTCGTCGTCCCCTTTTTCTGACAACTTCAACTGATCTTCGAAACGGGCGCGTTGGTCTATCGGGTCATTCAATTCTGAGTATGCATTTGCCAATTCTTTTCCGTTAACCATCAATTCGAAACGCTCTGTCAGTTCCGGATTGTTACGGTGCTTTTTGGTAAGAGGAGACATTTCAACCGGGTAATCGATAATAAATGTAGGTTGAATATAGTTCCCCTCACACTTTTCGCCAAAGATAGCATCTATCAACTTACCTTTACCCATCGTTTTGTCTTGCTCAATTCCTAATCGGTCGCAAGCGTCACGAAGCTGATCTTCATTCATACCGCTTATATCAACACCTGTAAAGTGCTTGATGGAATCTATCATCGTAACACGGGCATAAGGCGCTTTATAGTCGATCACATTATTGCCCATTTTCACTTTTGTTGTTCCATGAACATCCATACAGATTTTTTCAAGCATCTTTTCGGTGAAATCCATCATCCAGTTGTAATCCTTGTAAGCCGCATAAAATTCCATAACGGTAAATTCCGGATTGTGGGTACGGTCCATCCCTTCGTTACGGAAGTTACGAGAAAATTCGTAAACGCCATCAAAACCGCCAACAATAAGGCGTTTCAGGTATAATTCGTTAGCAATACGCAAGTATAATGGAATATCCAAAGCATTGTGATGGGTAGTAAACGGACGGGCTGTCGCCCCTCCGGGTATGCTCTGAAGAACAGGAGTATCAACTTCAATGTATCCGTACCCGTTAAGGTATTCACGCATCGAGTTGAAAACTTTAGTCCTTTTAACGAATACATCCTTGACCCCGTCGTTCACAATCAGGTCTACATAGCGCTGGCGATAACGTTGCTCAGGATCGGTGAATCCGTCATAGGTTACTCCATCCTTAACCTTTACCACAGGCAGCGGGCGAAGTGATTTCCCTAAAACAGCCAGTTCTTCGGCATGGACAGATATTTCACCCATTTGAGTGCGGAATACAAATCCTTTTATACCGATAAAGTCACCTATATCGAGCAATTTTTTGAAAACAACATTGTATAAATCTTTATTCTCTTCCGGACAAAGATCGTCGCGGGATATATATACCTGAATCCTGCCTTCTGTATCTTGTAATTCAACAAAAGAAGCCTTTCCCATTATACGGCGGCTCATAATGCGGCCGGCTATAATCACATAGCGCTTATCCGCATCATCGACAAAGTTATCTTTTATTTCTTTCGAATATGCATTTACTTCATACAATGCAGCCGGATACGGCTCTATGCCTAAGGCTCTTAGCTCTTCTAAACTTTGTCTGCGAATAACTTCCTGCTCGCTCAATTCTAATATATTCATTATCAATCTATCTTCAGATTTTAAATTTTAATTTCGTATGCGAATAGCCTCGCAAAGTTAAAAAATATAATGATAAGTCAACATACTATCCTTTACTTTTTAGGGCAACCGCATCAAAATAGCATCAAAGAGTTAATCATCTATTCAATAGATACATACGGTTTAAAAAAAATAAAACATTAAGCTGGATTGCTTCGGGACAAGCCCTCGCAATGACGCAGGGCTGTTAAGTTCTCCACTTTACCCTGCTATATTCTGCTGTCATCCCGAGTGGAACGAAGGGGGGGCAAAAGATAAAATTCCCGTCATTGCGAACGAAGTGAAGCAATCCAGAAAAAGAAATAAGTTTTGATGCGGTTGCCCTATTTACTTTTAAGTTCTATAAAATAATTATTATCCAACTTAATATCTACTTTTGTGTTTGAGTATAATTGGTCGAAGATGGAAAAAATAACTAGCTTACAGAACCCGAGGATAAAAAATATTGTCAGGCTTTCTAAAAGTAAGGAGAGGAGAGATCAGAATTTGTTCTTTTTTGAAGGGGCGCGGGAAATGAGTCTTGTACTTGCGGCCGGTTATGAGATTGATTCTGTTTTTGTCTGTCCGGAATTGTTTGAAAAAACAAATTATCCCGATGTATTGGATACTATTTCCGAACATAAGACGTTCGAAGTGTCTGCTTCTGTCTTTGAAAAAATAGCTTATCGCGAGGGATCGGACGGATTGTTGGTCTTGGCGAAACCCAAAGATCATGGTTTGTCGGATATAAAGCTATCCGGTAATCCGTTCATAATAATTCTGGAGGCTGTGGAAAAACCCGGCAATCTTGGTGCAATTCTCCGCACGGCGGATGCTGCGCAAGTAGATGCTGTTATAATCTGCGATCCTGCGACGGATATATACAATCCTAATGTTATACGCTCCAGTGTAGGGTGCTTGTTTACCGTTCAGACGGCTGTTTGTACTTCGCAGGAGGCTTTGGCCTTTCTGCATGAAAAACATATAAAATCATTCGCTGCCGAATTACAGGCATCGCAATGGTATCAGGATACAGACTATACAACACCTTCCGCGATTATAATGGGTACGGAAGCTGATGGATTGACCGGCTTTTGGTTAAGAAACTCTGACGCTCGTATCAAAATTCCCATGCGTGGTAAAATAGATTCGTTGAATGTATCTGTTTCTACGGCCGTTCTTACCTTTGAGGCTATGCGACAGCGTGGCTTCTAAATAAAAAAATTATAAAGGTTTAAAATCTTGTGAATGAAATTATATTGGCAAATACTTAAGAAATATAAATTCAGCCTTCTTCTCAGCCCTTTCCTGGTTCTGATTTATGTATCGTGTGAGACAATACAGCCTTGGTTTATGGCCAAGATCATTGATAATGGGGTTATGCCTAAAGATATGTCTGTGATAACGGAATTGGGCGTTTATATGATTGCTATCTCTGTTTTAGGGTTGATAGTCAGCATTATAAATACATATGTCTCTTCCCGTGCTGCCATTGGTTTTGGTACAGACCTGCGAAGTGTACTATTCAACAAAATACAGCAATTGTCTTTTGCCGAAATAGACCGGTTCAATTCAGCTTCGCTTATTACCCGTCTGACAAATGATATATCCCGTATTCAGCAAGTTGTGCTGATGTCTATGCGTCTTATATTACGATCCCCGCTTATGCTTGTAATGGCAGTGTTCTTTGTCATAAAGATTAATACCGGTTTAGCCTTGATTCTTGTGGGCGCTATTCCGGTATTGGGTGCAAGCGTCTATTTGATATTTAGAAAGGGGGTTCCTCTTTTTGTGAAGGTGCAACAAAAATTAGACAAGCTGAATGGTGTTGTCCGTGAAAATCTGATAAATATACGTGTGGTGAAATCCTTTGTCAGAGAAGATTTTGAATCGAAACGATTTGAAAAAAGCAGTGAGGAGCTGCGCGATATGGTTATCAGCGCATCTAATATAGTAGTGTCTATATTTCCGGTTATGCAATTGATAATGAACGTTTCTGTCATTATTATACTGTGGATAGGCGGAGACAAAGTTATAGCCGGCGATCTGAAAGTAGGGGAGCTGATTTCTTTTGTGAATTATCTGATGCAGGTGTTGATGGCTCTGATGTTGCTATCGATGGTGATTATGAATATCGCACGTGCGTCTGCTTCGTCTGAGCGTATTCTTGAAGTCTTAAATATAGTGCCGTCTCTTGCGAATACGCCTCAAGGTTTATCTGGACGGCATATTATAACAGACGGTGAGGTCTCCTTTCAGAATGTTTCTTTCAGATATAGCGGAGGCGAAAGCGATGTGCTAAAGAATATCAGTTTCCATGTTCGTAGAGGGGAAACCATCGCTGTTGTGGGGGCGACAGGTTCGGCTAAGACATCCATGCTTCAATTAATTCCTCGTTTGTATGATGTTTCGTCAGGAGAAATAACAATAGATGGGGTAAATGTCAAAGACTATAGCCTCGAAGAATTGCATGCCAAAGTAGGGGTAGTGCTTCAAAAGAATGAACTGTTTACAGGGACTATTATAGAAAATCTTCGCTGGGGTAAGCCTGACGCTACGATGAGGGAAATAGTAGAAGCAACTCAGGTCGCCCAGGCTCACGGCTTCATCATGTCTTTTACCGATGGGTATGATACTTTGCTTGGACGTGGAGGTATTAATGTGTCGGGAGGGCAGAAACAGCGGATATGTATAGCCCGCGCCTTACTGAGAAAACCAAAGATCATGATTCTGGATGATAGCACCAGCGCCGTAGATTCTGAAACAGAGTTGAAGATACGTAAGGGAATGAGCGAATTTTTAAGCGGTACGACGGTATTTATAATTACCCAACGGATAAATACGATGCAATCGGCCGACAGAGTCATTGTACTCGAAGACGGGGAGATAGATGCTATCGGTAAGCCTTCCGAATTATTAGAAAAATCGGAGGTATATAAAGAAATATACAACTCACAACAAATGGTCTTTTAATATGGCACACGGAGATAAATATAAGGCCGACGGAAAGCCGGTGACAGGGCGGAAAACTTTCCTGAGATTAATAGCATACCTGGCGTGTGACAAGATGCTTTTATCTGTGATAGGCTTTTTAATTATAGTTAGTGTTATATCGGGTTTGTTGGGTTCGTATATGATCCGTCCGATTATTAATGATTATATTATTCCGGGCGATTATAGCGGTTTAATAAAAATACTCCTTCTTTTGGCAGCTATTTATCTTGTGGGTATAGTGGCTACTTATGTGCAATATAGGCTGCTAAACAAAATAGGCCAGCGCACCGTAACGCGCATGCGTACCGATATGTTCCGGAAAATGGAACGGTTGCCTCTCAAATATTTCGATACGCATCAGCACGGGGACTTGATGAGCCGTTACACAAACGATATTGATCAGGTCAGTAATGCTTTGACTGACAGCTTGTCGGATATGCTTTCGAGCGCATTGATGCTTGCCGGTATTTTCTGTCTGATGATATATATCAGTCCTATATTGACTTTGGCTACTTTGATAACAGTTCCTGTAATGTTCCTTAGCGCTAAGGGAATTGTTTCACGTAGCCGGAAGTATTTTAAAGCTCAACAAGATATTCTGGGTGAAACCAACGGGTATGCCGAAGAAATGATCAGCGGGCAGAAAGTGATTAAAGTATTCGGGCACGAAAATAAAGTCGAGGCTGATTTCGATAAGTTAAATCAGAATTTAAAAGATAAATCCCAAAAAGCCCAGTTCTATTCGGGTATGATGATGCCCGTAATGCAAAATCTGAATACGCTGAATTATGTAATAATTACTATTGTAGGGGCTCTGTTAGCCATTCTGAGAGGATTTGATGTTGGTGGATTGGCCGCTTTTCTTCAATATTCCCGCCAGTTTGGCCGTCCAATCAATGAACTGGCCAGTCTTTATAATAGTATTCAGGCAGCTATTGCGGGTGCGGAACGTATTTTCCATATAATAGATGAAGAACCTGAGCAAGAAGATGTTGTAAAGGCTATTGCTTTGACGAATGTAAAAGGTGATGTGGAAATGAAGGATGTTTATTTTGGATATAAACCCGAAAAGTTAATCCTTAAAGGAGTGTCGCTTCATGCCAGGCCGGGAGTAAAGATCGCATTGGTAGGGGAAACCGGAGCCGGAAAAACGACTATACTAAACATGTTACCCCGTTTCTTTGATATTAAATCGGGCGAAATAACAATAGACGGATATCCGATACAGAGAATAAAAAGGGAGAGCTTACGCAGGTCTATGGCTATTGTTTTACAGGACACGCATCTGTTTACAGGTACGGTGTGTGAGAATATCCGTTTCGGACGGCTTGACGCTACAGACGAAGAGGTAGTACAAGCTGCAAAATTAACTGCGGCGCACTCTTTTATTAAACGCTTGCCTCAGGGATATAATACTTTGCTGGAGAATGACGGGGCTAACCTTAGTCAAGGACAGCGGCAATTGTTGAATATAGCCCGTGCAGCGGTTGCTGATCCGCCCATATTGTTATTGGATGAGGCAACGAGTAATATAGATACCCGCAGCGAATTGCTTATTCAGAAAGGTCTGGATCAGTTGATGGAAGGGCGCACAAGCTTGATCATAGCCCACAGATTATCTACTGTACGCAATGCCAATAGAATCTTAGTGTTAGATCATGGGCGAATTATCGAACAGGGAAGTCACCAAGAGCTTATAGCACAGAAGGGTAAGTATTACTCTTTATATCAGGAACAGTTTGAAGAATTTGGCTAAAGATGCGATGTGTAATAAAAATTCAGAATTTTTATTTTGAAATATAAAAAAATATCATACCTTTGCACCGCTATAAGCAAAAACGGGATGTAGCGCAGTCCGGTTAGCGCACCTGCTTTGGGAGCAGGGGGTCCCAGGTTCGAATCCTGGTATCCCGACAGTTCAAAATCAGAGAGTTAGATTAAAATCTAGCTCTCTTTTCTTTTTATACGTACACACAATTTGCACACAACTATTGAAATGCAAAGAAAAATAATGAAACTTATTCTAATATCAGAGTCAGCTATTTAAGCCATATTTTGTTTCAAATGATTTCATTTCTCAGCTATATCAAAGACTGACAATCTACACGTATAGTAATACAGATATATGCTAAACAAGTAATAATAGCTTTCTTGATAATATTATATAAATTATATTATTAAATTACCCAAATAAGTTATATCTTTGTAGTCTCACTGATTAAACAGAAAGACAATGGGACGTAAGGTAAAACAACTAAAGAATTACACTACCGAACAGGTAGAGGCGATCTTTGAAAGCGATGAAAATAATATTGTTGGAGTGAAGCTGTATGCCATTAT
>NZ_BAAHWU010000021.1:0-54170 GCF_054601275.1 Dysgonomonas reticulitermitis
ATGCCCGATTATTATCCACGCACGACCACTCGACTAGTGAGCTGTTACGCACTCTTTAAATGAATGGCTGCTTCCAAGCCAACATCCTAGCTGTCTTAGTAATCATACTTCGTTAATTCAACTTAACATGTATTTGGGGACCTTAGCTGATGGTCTGGGTTCTTTCCCTCTCGGACATGGACCTTAGCACCCATGCCCTCACTCCCGGTTATATATTATGCCCATTCGGAGTTTATCTGGACTTGATAGGCGGCGAAGCCCTCGCATCCAATCAGTCGCTCTACCTGACATAATACTTTACCCGAGGCTGCACCTAAATGCATTTCGGGGAGTACGAGCTATCTCCAAGTTTGATTAGCCTTTCACCCCTACCCTCAAGTCATCCGAAAACTTTTCAACGTTTACCGGTTCGGTCCTCCATTTGGTGTTACCCAAACTTCAACCTGCTCAAGGGTAGATCACTTGGTTTCGCGTCTACTCCCACTGACTCAATCGCCCTGTTAAGACTTGCTTTCGCTTCGGCTGCCGGCATAATTGCCGTTAACCTTGCCAGTGAGAGTAACTCGTAGGTTCATTATGCAAAAGGCACGCCGTCACACTTTCGCGCTCCGACCGCTTGTAGGCACATGGTTTCAGGGTCTTTTTCACTCCTCTGTTCGAGGTGCTTTTCACCTTTCCCTCACGGTACTGGTTCACTATCGGTCTCTCAGGAGTATTTAGCCTTACCGGATGGTCCCGGCTGATTCACACAGGATTTCTCGTGTCCCGCGCTACTCAGGATACTGCTAGGCTTCGGATCTGATTCGTATACGGGATTTTCACCCTCTATGATCGCTTTTTCCAAAACGTTCTACTTCAAATCTTTCTTGCCACAACGCAGTCCTACAACCCCAACTTTGCCTAAACAACGTTGGTTTGGGCTAATCCCAGTTCGCTCGCCACTACTTTGGGAATCACTTTTGTTTTCTTTTCCTGCGGGTACTTAGATGTTTCAGTTCCCCGCGTTTGCTCACTATTTAATAGTGTAACAGAGTCTTCCTCTGTTGGGTTGCCCCATTCGGACATCCACGGATCAAGGGTTATTTGCACCTCCCCGTAGCTTTTCGCAGCTTATCACGTCCTTCTTCGCCTCTGAGAGCCTAGGCATCCCCCATGTGCCCTTATTTACTTTCTTTTTTCCTATTCGTTTGAAAGTAATTTAGTTTACTAGTGTACTAGTTACTTTTTTTACTCCAAACTCGATCGGTTTTTGGTTTAGGTATGACCAGTAAACTAGTATACTCCTAAACTTAAAAACTAATCCCGGGTTTGATAGATTATTGCTAACCTAACTTTTCTTGCTCTTTTTTATACATCATGTCAAAGATCTTTTCGTTAATGTAAATTTAATAATAATGAATTAATTCTTAATTCTTAATTCCTCATTCTTAATTCCTAATTAACCTTGTGGAGAATAACGGATTCGAACCGTTGACCCCCTGCGTGCAAGGCAGGTGCTCTAGCCAGCTGAGCTAATCCCCCGTTTTTTTTAATTAAGAATGATGAATTAATAATTATGAATGGATAGCAATCCTGATTCTTTATTGTTCATTCTTAATTCTTAATTACGACGCTCTCGCGTCGTGGTAGTCCCAGGCAGATTATGATTAACCTCTCCAAACGGACTCATAATCAGCGGGGTTACGCTTCATATATTTTTGCTCTCGTCTAACAATTGTACAACCAGCGTTTATGTTACTTATAATTCAAGTCTCTATTGTCAAACTAAGTTTTCAATACTTTTCTTCTTCAAATCTCCTTTGATTGCGGTACCTCTCTCGGTAAGCGGATGCAAAGGTAGGGCTTTTATTGAAACTTCCAAATTGTTAGACCAAAATTTTTCTACATTTTATATTATTTCGCCTCTGCATGCAAGGAATATCAAAGATAAAACTTTTATGCACAACCGTTTATATTTATCTTGTTTTTTGAACTTTTTTTAAGTTTTTATTTGTTGTATAATGGTTAGACAATTGTTGGACTAGTTTCACCGATATTATATGACACTTTACATCGTTGAACATCTCAATTTATTCTTCCGTTTAAAAGTTGTTTACTAGCTCAAAGCTATTTCTCGATAAAACAACAGTAAAACTATGACATTGTAAAAATCTAGTTAGTTATAAGGACAAAATTAGAGAACCTATTGTAATTTAAAGCTAAAATTATATCTTAGTTCATTAAAATACATTTAGGGATTCAATATCCGGAGCTTTATCCAAATACTGAAGCCTTATATTTGAAAGGTAAATACACCTATTTGATAGAAAAATAGTTATCTTTGAAAGGTGTTGAAGCCTTATATTTGAAAGGTAAATACACCCTGCGTATATAGAATTTACTCCGATTAGCTGGTGTTGAAGCCTTATATTTGAAAGGTAAATACACCCATGAGATCCACTTCGCGCTTTGCGCGCACGGTGTTGAAGCCTTATATTTGAAAGGTAAATACACCAAAACAGAATGAATATACGCCGCTATCTCTGGTGTTGAAGCCTTATATTTGAAAGGTAAATACACCAAAACAGAATGAATATACGCCGCTATCTCTGGTGTTGAAGCCTTATATTTGAAAGGTAAATACACCAAAACAGAATGAATATACGCCGCTATCTCTGGTGTTGAAGCCTTATATTTGAAAGGTAAATACACCCCTGTACTCTGTATTACATAGTAACACTTCGGTGTTGAAGCCTTATATTTGAAAGGTAAATACACCCAAATTCGCTAGGATAAACTCCATATTCGCGGTGTTGAAGCCTTATATTTGAAAGGTAAATACACCTTTGATTCCAAAGTTGTCCTCTAGTCTGGAGGTGTTGAAGCCTTATATTTGAAAGGTAAATACACCCCACATACCCCGAATCCAATTACAACCAACGGTGTTGAAGCCTTATATTTGAAAGGTAAATACACCTATGTCCTGCCATTTTAAACTCATTACATAGGTGTTGAAGCCTTATATTTGAAAGGTAAATACACCAGATATGTGATGACCGATGAGTTTGGGCCGGTGTTGAAGCCTTATATTTGAAAGGTAAATACACCGGCTTTGGAGCCGGGATAGAACTAAAGATAGGTGTTGAAGCCTTATATTTGAAAGGTAAATACACCTAAGTCAAGAGTGCCCATGGCAGAATCGCGGTGTTGAAGCCTTATATTTGAAAGGTAAATACACCTTGTCTGTTGAGATATCGCCAACAAATTTTGGTGTTGAAGCCTTATATTTGAAAGGTAAATACACCCCCGGTGCTTTAAGCTCTACGAAGTATACCGGTGTTGAAGCCTTATATTTGAAAGGTAAATACACCACTCTCCCCCATCCTAAGGATAGGGGAGAAGGTGTTGAAGCCTTATATTTGAAAGGTAAATACACCAAAGTTGTTTTAACGACTTCCGCTCCGGGAGGTGTTGAAGCCTTATATTTGAAAGGTAAATACACCTATACACGTGAGCATCGCCGAAGAAATGAGGTGTTAAAGCCTTAGATTTGATAGGTAACACCATACTAATTTTTATTTCTTAAACGATTGAAGAGATCGCCTTTTTCGTTTATAAAAAAGATGCGAAACATCTTCGAACTTAAAGAAATATCAGTAATTTTATTCCTTTAATAGATCATTATAGAAATAACCTAATATTGAAATAATCATGGAGAAAGACACCGAAAGATCATCTGTAACATACGATTATAGGAATAAAACAGATAAGCATTATTTTGCAGGATTTCTGAATCAGGCGGATCTCAACTTTAGAATGGCATTGGTAGAACTGGCCAAACGATGTGGAATAGAACACGGTGTGAATAGAGCCAACGAAGGCAAAAACGATGCAGCTGAAACCATCTCCTGGATTAATGAAAGTTTCAATGATAAACTGAGCCAAACAGATTGGAACTACCGCACCTCGTTATTGTCCAACTTCTTACCTTTTGTAAGAGAAATATCTTATAAGGGAAATGCACCTGTAACCCGGGATGTTTTTCGGAGTGAGCTTATCTTGCTATACAAAAGCCTGATGATATTGAGGCATTATTATACACACATGTTCCATGATGAAAAAGATTTAGATAGAAAGGTTTTCTGTGTGCTGGATTATTTAATATTACAAGCGGCTCATACTGTGCGTAATCGTAGATTGAGAAATGCAATTTACAAACCGGCTTTACCCAAACAATTTGAAGAAGATTATCAAGAAGCTGTAAAAAATTTCATAAAGCATAATCAAGAAGTCGAGGCATTACGCCAGACTGAGAAGTTGAAAGAGGGTTTTGATATTAAGGAGTTTAAAAAGAAACATCCCACATATAAGAAAGAAGATTTTCATAGTATTTATTTAAACAGGGCAGTATCGGAGATTTTAGACAAGGATAAAGATACAGGGCGGTTCTCACTAAAGGACAGCCAAAGGGCAGAAAAAGAAGGCAAACTCAGCCCGAATGGTTTTATTTTTTTTCTATGCCTCTTCTTATCAAGAAAAGATGCTGAAGATCTTTTGGATCACACTACTAATTTTAAGGCTAGCTACCAATTACGATACTTAGTTAAACGCTGGACGTATACCGTTTTTTGTTATGTAGGTATTCGTTATACTTTACGGAGTGAATTTAGCAAAGAAGCTCTCCTGTTACAGATAGTGGATGAATTAAGTCAATGTCCTGCCGAGTTGTTCGATGTTCTTCCGGAAGATAAGCAACAAGAATTTGTCATGGATAGAAATGAGTATTTCAAAGATAATGACGAAGACGGCAATACTCCTGAAGAATCTCTTGTAAGCCACTTAATTATTCGAAAACGTTATCAGGACAGATTCCCTTATTTTGCTATTCGTTTCTTAGATGAGTTTGCATGCTTCCGGACTCTGCGTTTTCAGTTAAGACTCGGTAAATATAACCATGATACACGCACCAAAACATTTAAAGGTATAGAAACTACAACTGAACGCAGTATTAAGGAAGAAATAAAAGTATTTGGGAAATTATCGGAAGTTCATAAAGCAAAACAAGAATATTTTGCAACTAAGTCTGAAACCGATGAAAAACCAATAAAAGGATGGTTGCAATACCCCAACGTAAGTTATGTACTTGACAATAATAATATACCTATCTATTTGGATAAGTTTACCGAGAAACAGAACTTCCCGATTGATAGAACCAGAAAAATTGAAATTCTTAATGAATTACATATTAATGAAATAATTCGATCGGATACTCCCCATGCGTTTCTAAGCATAAATGAACTTGCTGCTTGTATATACCGGTTTATGGAAGAGGCTTCAAAGAAAAAGAGGCAGCTTAATTCGGAAAAAGAATTAGTTGCAAATCCCATCGGTGTTGGAATCGAGAACAGGATATTGGGAAAGGTACAAAGTCAATATAAATTGGTTGAATATAATAGTCAGCTTTATAATAGTCAGCTTTCTGATAAGAATACTCCAAAACGTTTTATAAGAAGTATCAAAGAGAATAAGACCAATGGTGAAATAGATTATCTCAAGTTGGCAAATGCCATCAAAAGACAAATTGAAGATTGTGATCAAAGACTTATTTGGCTCAATTCAAAAAAAGAAGAACAAAAAAAGAGAGAGAAAAAAAGTCTGAATACTTCAAAAAATTCTTTTATTCTGAACTCTAAAGAAATTGGGGAAACTGCAAACTGGCTGGCAAAGGACATAAAGAGATATGTCTCTAAAGCTGACCGTAAAAATTGGAAAGGCCGCCATCAAGCGGAATTACAAGCATTGCTGGCTTTTTATGATAAGAAAAAACTAGATATAGAGAGCTTTCTCAAAGATGAGATGGGAATTAGCATATCTCAATACTCTCCTTTAGAAGCAATCTTCCAAAAAGCGACTTTGGTTGACGCTTACAATTCTTATTTGAAGAAAAAAAAGGAGCTTCTCAGCAGCTATGTTCTACTAATTGAAAATAATACAGGAAACTATCAACAGAAGGCTATTCGCAAAGAGATAAACAAAATATTTGATCATTTCGATAGAAGCAAGTATTCTTACATAGACACTGCTTATCGCAGCAATTTACTTCAAAAGCCTGTCAATTTACCACGAGGTTTGTTCGATGATAAAAAAGAATTTTCATCAAAAGGAAATAAGGAAGGGCGTCAGACATGGTTTGCCTTGGCAGAAGATGCTCCGAAGCAAGCATTCTATAGATATCCGAGAGCTTATCGTATTAAAAATATAGATAAAAATATAGTAGAGATGAAGGAGTTCAAAATATCTGAAAATATTAATGACAAAGCAGGTTTTGACACCGAACTGAAAAGACGTATCGTTACAAATGAAAAGCGTATTCGCAAAATAGCCCGGCAAGATTATTATTTATTACAGATAGTAAAATACCTGTTTGAAGAATTAGGAATAAAATTTACTGAAGATGTAACACTTTCCGATGCTTTTCTTGAGCGTGATAATATTCAAAAGAATATCCAGATTTCATACAGTCAGAGTAAGAGAAATAAGGGTGATTGCTCCGAAAATATATATAAAATATCTAATTTATTGGAAAGAAGAATTAATATTAATTTATTTAGCGGGAAAATTCCGGTGATAAATATCAGACTCAAAGATTTAGGCAAATATAGAGCATTAGAAAAAGATGAACGTATAATAAAATTGCTAAGTTACTCTGACCGAAATTATTCAGCAATAGATGAACTTATAAAGGAGGTTGATAATTATGAGTATGTGCGTAAGTATGAACTTTTTAAAGCTGTGCACAAGCTGGAAGATACTATTTATACGATTGCAAAAAAAAATAATGAAACTGATAAATTGCTAGAAGAAGGAAATCCTCACTTCAAAAAATATATAGAATATTATTATTCACAGAAGAGGATAGATATTGAAAAAGGCAATAAAGACCCTTTGGCTATTATCCGTAATAGACTTTCTCATAATCAATTACCCGATTTCTCGGAATATGATATTATAAAAACTCAATTACCTCGAAATGATAAAGAATTAATCGGTGATTATTTGTTACGAGTATTTAATTCCTTTAATAATTCTTTGATTGAATAAGAGAATTTTAGTTTTCATCCACACATATTTGTTGTAAATATCGTATTAACTTCCGGTATATGTAACAAACTTGATAAAGTCAATTTTACAAGTATTGTCAGTATAGCGATTTATCACTACCCTATACTAATAGTTTACCTTTATTGTTAAGTACATAAAGTTTGCATTGAATACAAATATAAGCTCACCTTTCAAAATATGCTTTTCTTCATTTGCACTTCTCCAGATTCTCCAATTTAACATCATTGTTTCTTTATTGTATACAGAATCGAATCAAACACACATCTGAAACCCTTATATATAGACTTTCCAGCATAGCTAAAATACAACGACCCTCTTCCCTCTCTTATATTTTAGTACCAGAGACGGATTAAAACCTGAAAATATAAAATAAATCACTAATCAATCTGCTAAAGAAGTTTTTTATTCATACCTATGATGCTTTTCCCCTCATAATATTTTATCTTGTCTTGCAGTTCCTGTATATCCTTTTGAATGGAAGGCGTTTTTTCTATACGGTGCTTTTCGATGAAAGAAGAAAGCCTCTGTAATTCTTCCTGTGCCTGCCCTTTCTTGATGCTGTAATAGTAAGCCGAAGTAAAATCAAATTCGTCTTTTGTCATCAAAAGCCTTGTGATATCTTTTGGTGTGGTATTATCGGTCAGTTCTATGGGTATATCTGTATTAGTTTTTATATTCAGGTTTCTTTCATCTTGCAGAATAGCCGAAATATATTTTAAATCTTCGCTTGTCGGGGTATATTGTTTATCCAGTATATCGAAGTAGCTGTTAAATTTCCCTTCCTTTTCATCCCATTCGAGTTTGATAAGGCCAAAGCCATGTATCGAGTACGCCAGCACTTTCTTTATCAACCCCGTCAGTTCTTCACGCTTTATTTTTACATACTGGTTCGCATCGCCTGTGGTTTTGTCGAAAAAATAGGCAGGCTCTACATTAAAGTAGTCCGCTATGGCCAGCAGGGTATCTATTTTGGTCGAATTGGCTTTGATTAACTTATGTAAGCTTTGCTCGGTCATACCCAAGTCTGAGGCTGCCTGTTTCATGCTTACTCCCCGCTTATCACATAATTCACGTATTTTAAATAAATAGACCATAATTATTTAATTATACACAAATACAAAACTATTTATTTAGCATTTGATTTTTATTCGTAATTTAGCGGTTCAAATATACGAAATATAATTTAGTATATATGTTTATTCTATTTTTTAACAGGGCAACCGCATCTATCTGAAAGAAATAACTTTTTTATTTTATCTTTGTCATTAAAGAAAAATAAAATAAAAACCATGAAACTATTATTAATCAGCAATTCAACAAATCCGGGTGAAGCATATCTCGATTACCCGAAGTTTAACATCAGGAACTTTCTGGGAGACAAGCCTGTAAAAGCATTATTTATTCCATACGCGGCGGTGACATTCTCTTATGATGAATATGAAGAAAAGGTAAATAATCGTTTTAAAGAAATTGGACATAGTGTAGTTAGCATCCACCATTTCGATGATCCTAAAAAAGCCGTTGAAGAAGCGGAGGCTATCGTCGTAGGTGGCGGCAACACATGGAAACTGGTGCGGACAATGCGGGACAACGGCATTATAAAGCTAATAGGCAAAAGAGTAAAGAAAGGCGTACCATATATTGGATGGAGCGCCGGTTCGAATGTTGCATGCCCTACCCTGCGCACGACAAATGATATGCCTATTATCGACCCTAAAGGTTTTGATGTGATCGATCTGGTTCCATTTCAGATAAACCCTCACTATCTGGATGCTCATCCCAAAGGTCATGGCGGGGAAACCCGTGAAGACCGGATACGTGAATTTATAACAGAGAATCAGGAGACGTATGTGGTTGGGCTCCGCGAAGGTACAATGCTCCAACTTGAAGGAAAGAACTTAAAACTGATAGGTAAGAAATCCGCCCGGATATTCAGATACGGACAAGAGCCGAAAGAATTGAAGGAGAAAGATGATTTTAGCTTCTTAATGAAGAAGTAAAAACTGAATATAGGCTTAGGCCGGCAACTAAAGATTGTCGGCTTTTTTATTAAAAGTCATTCGCTTCAAGGCAAACTACTACAAAATCTTTTTCCACCCGATAGTAAACGTCGAACTGATAATGAGTTTCTGTCCTGCTCTCCGAAGCAGGGAAACACCCTTTTTGGCGCGGAATAAATCGATCAATAAACAAATGCTTGCGAATATCGATACCCTCAACATCCAAAAATTTAATCATCGCTTCCTTTGCCGACCAATGCAGCAACATATGTATCAATTCGTTATCCTTATCGATATACTCATATGGAGAAATAAGCCGGCTGCGAACCCTGAATATCTTTTCGGATATCTGCTCCAGATCTAACCCCAGTAATTTATCCTTATTCAACGCGACACCTACGTATCCACATGTATGCGATACACTTATATGATATGATCCGTCCGTAAGAAAAGGTTTTCCCGATGAATTATAGTAGATTTCCTTTTCTTCTCCAAGAAGATCCTTGAATAATACGCGTGCGGCCAGTATTTCCAACACACGCGATTCTGACTTTATGGAATATATATTTTGAATCCATTCATGATGACAGAGCATAGAAAGCAACTCTTCACGAGTTTCTTCAATTTTCCAAATTCCCAAAAGGGTCGTTTCCGTTATATATTCTTTAGAATAAAGCATTATGGTTTAAAAAGGTAGAACTGTTTTCATCAACTCTGTAAAGATAGCGGCCATACGCTGCTGTGTATATTTATCTTGCCCATCGGCAGGATGCCAGCCAAATTCTTCTCCATTTATCTTTTCTGTATCATTCGAATAGATCAGGCTGTACTGCTTACCCGTTACCGGATGCAACGATTCTTTAGAAAAACCGATATACTTATCGAACTCAATGACCGGAAATCCCCAACGTGCGGCTAAAACCCGGATGGCAGGATTATAAACAGTGCGGGCGTCATGCCAATGAGTGCAAAACACGATAATGGCAGGTTTACCACTCTTTGTATTATAATATTTAGATTCTTTATCGAATTTCAAATTATAGCAATCCGATATATACCGCTTAATCACATAGTCGTAAGCCGCTGCATAATTTGATCTGTCAAATGGAGTGGGATAGTCCTGATATTTTTCTTTCAACCCCAATTTACTGGCTACATCCTTATCATGCACCTGCATGATAACAAAGGCGTCGATATTTTCGAGCTGCTTACTTGTATACATCTCGCCTTTTATCAGATGATTCGCTGCATCGGCAATAGCTTCGCCCGGAATAGCTTTGTTTATTGGGGTTGCATCCAGATATTTACATCCGAGTTCGAACCATCCATTGTTGGATGATGCAAACGACGCTCCGGTCAATAATATTGTATACTTCTTATTTTCAGTGGTCTGAGCATTGGCACTTAACACTCCAAAAAGGACGAGCCATAATAATATTTTTTTCATAATCGGTCTATTCTGCAATCCTTACTTTTCTTCAAATTCTTCGCCTTCTTCGTAATAGAAGTCAGCATCAAAATCATCTTCTTCATCCCATTTTTCTTCATCGTAATCATCCTCCGGAATATCATCGTCATCTTCGAACTCTACAGTGCGGATGTCCAGATTACGGTGAGTCATGCCTTCAAACGATTTCTTATACTCTCCGTCCGCATTCAGCTCATTCCACAACAAATCTTTCAACGTAGTAATATTATACCCTGTGATAGACGAAATAAAGATATGCGGTATCTCCGGCAGATCGGCAGACAAAGCCTCCATCAGTTCCTCATCCAGCATATCGGCTTTGGATATAGCCAACACACGTCGTTTGTCGAGAAGCTCGGGATTGTAGTTAGCCAGTTCGTTAAGCAATATCCTGTATTCCTGATGAATATCAGTGGCTTCACCATCAACCATAAACAGCAACAGTGAGTTGCGTTCTATATGGCGAAGGAAACGAAGCCCTAAACCTTTGCCCTCGCTGGCACCTTCTATTATCCCGGGAATATCAGCCATTACAAACGATTTATAGTCGCGATAACCTACAATTCCTATCTTTGGCTCGAGAGTAGTAAACGGATAGTTCGCTATTTTGGGTTTAGCAGCGCTCACAACTGATAACAGCGTAGATTTTCCGGCATTCGGAAAACCAACAAGCCCGACATCAGCCAGAACCTTCAACTCGAAAATAACCTTGCGTTCCTGATAAGGTTCTCCGGGTTGTGCATAGCGCGGAGCCTGATTGGTCGGAGTCTTGAAACGGGTATTGCCTAAGCCCCCACGACCACCTTTTAGCAAGATTACTTCCTGTCCGTCTTCTGTCACATCACACAGATATTCTCCCGTTTCGGCATCATAGGCTACAGTTCCGCAAGGCACATCTATAATTTTAGAATCGCCACTTTTACCCGTACTCATCCTGCGCGAACCGCTTTCTCCGTGTCCGGCCAGTATATGTCGTTGAAATTTCAAATGGAGTAAAGTCCACATGTTGCGGTTGGCACGAAGAATTACGTCCCCTCCATCACCACCATTTCCTCCGTCGGGTCCACCTTTCGGTATATATTTCTCGCGGCGAAAATGAGTAGAACCTCTGCCACCCTTACCCGAGCGGCAATATATTTTGACGTAATCTATAAAATTCGATTCTGCCATCGTTTATTCTTTTTTTAGACAACAAAGGAAGTCATAAATCATTCAAGATTTATAACTTCCCCTGTATATTATTGATTTATTATTTTACTTTATCGACAGCCACCGATATCAGGTCGAATATTTCATCTATTGTTCCTACTCCTTTTATCGGGGTAAGTTTACCTGTTTTCTTATAATGCTCCTTCAGCGGGGAAGTCTGATCCTTATACACGTCGAGGCGCGATTTTATAGTCTCCGGATTATCATCTGAACGGCCCGATTGATGTCCGCGTTTTATCAGACGGTCTATCAGCTCAGGTTCTTCTACTTCAAGACTAACGACTATAGATACCTCTTCCCCTCTTTGTTTCAGCAGATTATCTAAAGCATTACTTTGAGGAAGCGTGCGGGGAAAACCATCAAATACTACACCGGCAACATCTTTCTTGCTATCGAGCACATGCCCCAGCATACCTATTACAACATCATCAGGAACCAATTGTCCTTTCGAGATGTATCCTTCGGCCAATTTTCCAAGTTCTGTACCATTCTTCATTTCAGCGCGCAAAACATCACCCGTCGAAATGTGTGCAAGGTTGTACTTCTTAATCAGATACTCACTCTGAGTACCTTTACCCGAGCCTGGAGCTCCAAAGATTATTATATTTAACATTTTTATGAGATTATAACTCTGAGTTACGACTATCCAAAAAGTTATGAGTTCTTTATTTTATATATATCAGAAAGGTTACGGCCATATCCGTCATAGTCAAGGCCATATCCTACTATAAAGTCATTAGGAATCTCCAGCGCCACATAATCCAGTTGGACCGGCTGTTTCAGAGCATCCGGTTTCAACAATAGAGTAGAAACAAATATTTCTTTCGGTTCATCACAGCTCAGCTGCTCAAGCATCAGAGCCATTGTATGGCCTGTATCGACAATGTCTTCAACAATAACTACGGTACGATCTTTTATATCTTCTTCGAGTCCGTATATTTCTTTCAACTTACCGGTAGAAGTCACACCCTTATATGAAGAAACTTTTACGAAAGAAACTTCACAAGGTATTGTTACCCGTTTCATCAATTCGGCGGCATATATGAACGAGCCGTTCAATACACAAACAAACAAGGGATCCTTACCTGCCATATCTTTGTTCAACTGCTCTGCGACTTTGTCTATGGCATTTTCTATTACATCCTGAGTAAGAAATAGTTCGAACTCTTTATCTTTAATTTTGACCGTCTTCATAGGGGACTTACCTGTCTTAAATATTATTAAAATGCAAAAGTAGTATAAATCGGTTAATTGTCCATTATATATTAATTTTTTTATACAACTATCTTGTAGATTTATCTATCAATAGACTAATCTCTATCACGAAACGACACAATACCGGCACAAAACATTACCTAAAATAAAAAAGGCCACGGAATCCCACAGCCTTTCTATATTTTATTAAAATTGTTACTGCGGATTTCCGTATACTTCTTCACACGGTTGTATAATTACCCAGCCCTCGCCTTCGAACATCATCTGGAAGCTTTCTCCGCTACCTCTGCCTATGAATGTTTTAAGAGAGATATCTGTTTTTATTGTAGGAGTCAAATTCCCCGACCATGCAACCGTCGCATTTGGGTCTGTATAAACCGGCTGACCGGGCTTAACGATCAAAGTCATCGGATTACCGTGTGTTGTAATAGCGATGTGTCCCGTCCCGCTAAGGCGCGCCTGAAACAATCCTCCACCCATAATTCCGGCAACGCTTTTCATCATTTTTACTTCCGACGACACAGATTGCTCGTGTGCCAGAATATCGTTACCATTTACATTTATAGATTCATTTTCGAGATAAAGAATACGTACTCTTTTTTCGAAATCAGCTGCGTAAACCCTTCCGGTTCCGCTTGTTTTCATCATTGTAGTACCTTCGCCCGATACTGTTTTCTTAATCAGGTTACCAATTCCTTTACTGAGCATACCTTCTCTTTCAAACTTAATGTTACCGGTATAAGCCACCATAGCTCCCTTTTTCAACATTACTGTTTGGTTACTGATATTTAGCTCAAGCATATAAGGACTTTCCAATTGAAAAAAGTCACTTTTTGTTTCGTCTTGCGCGGTTTCCTGAATAAATGATTGAATAGAATACTTGTTCATACGTGTAAGGTTTTTAATTTATAAATCTTTATAAGTTTTACGATCATCGAAAATAATAAATTAATTTATAAAAACAAAATATAATTACGTCTTAAAAGCAATAGATTCAATCTTCTACCAATGCGAAATCCAATTGTTTACGTTCCAGATTAGCTCTGGCCACCTTAATTTTTAACGGATCACCTAAACTATAGGTCCGCTTATTGCGGCGCCCACGCAAACAATAATTCTTCTCATCGAATTCGTAAAAATCATCGTCCAAATCGCGTATAGGAACCATTCCCTCACATTTATTCTCATTGATTTCCGCATACAATCCCCATTCGGTAATTCCCGATATAACAGCATCGAACACCTGTCCCAATTTATCGGACATATATTCCACCTGTTTATATTTTATCGAGGCGCGCTCTGCATTCGCAGCCAATTGTTCCATACTCGAACTATGTTCGCATTTACTTTCATAAAGAGTCTTGCTTACACTTCGACCTCCATCCAGATATTTAGTCAACAAGCGATGAACCATCATATCCGGATAACGACGTATAGGCGATGTAAAATGAGTATAATAGTCAAAAGCCAGACCATAATGGCCTATATTCGCGGTCGAATAAATAGCTTTTGCCATAGCGCGGATAGCAATAGTAGATATAAGATTTTCTTCCGGCTTACCGCTTACCTCATCCAGCAAATGATTTATAGATTTTGATACGGCCGTTTTACTTCCATCCACTTTTATTTTATAGCCGAAGCGATAGATAAACTCCGATAGATTCTCCATCTTTTCGGCATTCGGCACATCATGAATACGGTAGACGAAAGTTTTAGCTGCTTTATTGCTTGGAACTTTTCCTACAAATTCGGCGACAGTTTTATTGGCCAGCAGCATAAATTCCTCTATCAGCTTATTGGATTCTTTTGCATACTTGAAATATACGCTTACCGGCTTACCTTTTTCATCAATCTCGAACCTGACTTCATGGCGATCAAAAGCGATTGCCCCGTTATCAAACCTTTTCGCACGAAGTTTCTTCGCCAGATCGTTCAGTTTCAGGACTTCTTCTTTGAAATCCCCTTCTCCGGTTTCTATTATAGTCTGAGCCTCTTCGTATGTAAACCGCCTGTCAGAGTTTATCACCGTGCGAACAATGCGATGTTTCTTTATATTGGCATCGTCGTCCATCTCGAAAATAGCGGCATAGCATAGTTTTTCCTCATTCGGACGTAATGAGCACAGCCCGTTACTAAGACGTTCGGGAAGCATCGGTATCGTCCTGTCAACAAGATAAATAGATGTAGCACGGCTTTCACCCTCCTTGTCTATAATATCTCCTTCCTGCACATAGTGGGTCACGTCGGCAATATGCACACCAATTTCCCAACGGCCATTTTTCAGCTTTTTAATGGACAGGGCATCATCAAAGTCTTTGGCATCACGGGGGTCGATAGTAAAAGTAATCGTATTCCTGAAATCCTCACGCTTAGCTATTTCTTCGGCAGTTATCTCCTCCGGTATTTTACTAGCGGCGGCTTCTACCTTTTCCGGATATTTATACGGGAGTCCATACTCGGCAAGGATAGCGTTCATTTCTGTATTATTTTCTCCTGCCTGACCAAGAATGTCCAGTACTTTCCCTATTGGATTTTTAGCTCGTTGAGGCCACTCTACAACCTCAACCAAAGCTTTGTCTCCATCTTTTCCGCCCTTCAGGTTCTCTTTCGGAATAAATATGTCGTTGGCCAATATCTTACTATCTAATACCAAAAAGGCAAATTGCTTCTGGACATCCAACGTGCCGACAAAAGTTACCTGCCTGCGTTCCAATATTTCTACAACTTCTCCTTCCGAATCACGGCCTTTACGTTTAGCCAGCATCTGCACTTTTACCCGGTCGCCATTCATGGCATGAGCCGAGTTGCGCTCAGCGATAAATACATGGGAACTTTCTTCTCTGCCATCGGGCACAAAGAAATTTTTGCCATTACTCCTCCTTTCAAAAGTTCCTTCAAGAAACAAGCCTCTATTATTCGATTTATATTTCCCTCGTGAAGTCTCTACAATAAAAGCATCATCCAGTAAGTCGTAAAGGATATTTACGATCAACTGCTT
This sequence comes from Dysgonomonas reticulitermitis, assembly GCF_054601275.1. Lineage (NCBI taxonomy): Bacteria > Pseudomonadati > Bacteroidota > Bacteroidia > Bacteroidales > Dysgonomonadaceae > Dysgonomonas > Dysgonomonas reticulitermitis. The sequence continues at coordinate 15,992 of NZ_BAAHWU010000021.1, forward strand.
TTCGGCGGGCTTTTTAAAACCAAGCTTTTCCGCCACCTGCTTATGGCTAAATGATTCTCCGGAATTTTTATTAAAGAAATTGACAACTGAATTTATTATATCCGTTTTGGTTTTTTGTTTGTCGGTATTGTGTGTCACATTTTTCTTACTCATATGTATTGTTACTTTATATTATATATCAACAACTTTCACAACGAAAAGGTTGTTTGTTTTAACATTTTATGCATTCAAATGTACAAAAAAGAATTAATTATTATCTGCATACATCCAGTGAAAAGTAAGAAATGAATTGAATTATCAATCGCCGAAGCGAAGGCGAGGCAAAATCGGCGGAGCCAAAAGTGAAACATTCTCCGGCGCCGGTTTTATCTATAATAGATAATTAGCAAATTAGCGAATTTGAAAATTTGAAAATGGCGCGAAGCGACAAAGGCTATAAGCTATCGGCTAACAGCTAATGGCTAATTGAGTGTGGAGTTTGTTACATTTTAGTTAAAAAGTTACGAGTAGACGAGATACGAGGGGCGAGTTGTTGACTGCTAACTGCTAACTGTGGAGGTTTGTTACTTTTTAGTTAAATTCTGGTTTGTCATGCTGACGACAGGAAGCATCTCCTGTCTCTCGGAGATCGAGATCCTTCCCCGCGGTCAGGATGACAAAGAGGGTAGCCGCGCGAGCAAGGGGCTAACGGCTAAAAGCTATCGGCTAACAGCTAAAAAATAACTGTAGAAGTTTGTTACATTTTAGTTAAAATGAAAAGCAGGAGTTAAAAAGTTATGAGTTTTAAGTTTTGAGCGCTAACTACTAACTACTAACTACTGTTTACTGTAGAAGTTTGTTACATTTTAGTTAAAAAGATACGAGTAGACGAGATACGAGGTACAAGTTGTTGACTGTTGACTGGCTACTGACTACTGACTACTAACTACTGACATACGTATATCATCACATCGTTTTTTGTGGTAAGTTCGCGGATAATCATTAAAGAAAATATGTAATTTTGTTCTCTATCAAAAAAAAGAAAAACAATGCCATATATATTAAGTATAGAAACAGCTACCGAAGTATGCTCTGTTGCCGTATCGAACGGAAGTCAGGTTATATTTTATAAAGAAGAGACAAACGGCCCTTCGCACGCTGTTCTTCTGGGACAGTTCGTCAATGAGGCTATCGAGGAGTTGAGAAAAGCAAACACTAAACCCGATGCCGTTGCTGTAAGTTGTGGTCCGGGCTCTTACACCGGATTACGCATTGGCGTATCGGAAGCCAAAGGTCTTTGTTATGGGCTGAACATTCCACTTATCGCTATACATACATTAAAGATTATGGCTCATGGAGTTCTTGAACAAGGCGAGGCAAAAAAGCACACACTCCTTTGCCCGATGATAGACGCGAGACGAATGGAGGTATATGACACAGTATATGACAATTCGTTACAAGAATTACGTTCTGTATCGGCCGACATTATAGATGAAAATTCATTCTCTGAGTTTTTAGCCGGCAGGCAAATACTGTTTTTTGGAAATGGTGCAGAGAAATGTAAGGCTGTACTATATCATCCAAATGCTCAATTTTTGGACGACATATATCCCAAAGCCACAGACATGGTTGAGCTAGCAGAGGAAGCTTTCAACAAAAAAGAATTTGTAGATGTAGCATACTTCGAACCGTTCTACCTGAAAGAATTTGTGGCTACTACCCCTAAGAATAAAGTCTTATCTGATCTAAACAAAAAGTCTTAAAAAAGACAGAAATATTTTGTTTATAAAAAACTATCACTATATTTACGAAATATTAGTAATATTACGCAAATAAAATTTTATGGAAAAATTGACCCATCAGGAAGAAACAGTTATGCTATACATCTGGCAACTACAAGAGTGTGTAGTGAAAGATATTGTAAATGAAATGAGCGATCCCAAGCCTCCTTATACCACAGTAGCATCCGTTGTAAGAAATCTGGAGCAAAAAGGATATTTGAATTCAAAGAGATACGGAAATGTATGGGTATATAGTCCACGAATAAAAGAAGACGAGTACAAAAAAGTATTCATGTCGAGCGTGGTGAAGAGCTATTTTGAAAATTCTTACAAAGAATTAGTATCGTTCTTTGTTAAGGAGGAGAAAATTTCATCGGAAGAACTCAAGGAAATTATGCAAATGATAGAAAAAGGCAAAAAGTAATCATCATCGAAACGAGCCATGGATAACACAATTATTTTATATCTGATAAAAGCCTCCATCTCTATAGCCATATTCTATGGGGTATATATGCTATGCTTACGTGCAGATACTTTTCTGAGGCTAAGACGGTTTTATTTTCTGTTTGCTATAATTTTCTCATTGATCTTCCCAACCTTTAATATAGAGATACCGATAAAAGACCAAGCTCCCGCACAGATACCCACCTTCTGGCTTTCGGATTTTTACATAACGCCGGAAATACAAGAGCAAACACAATCGTCTCCGGTAAATATTCAAAACATCATACTTACAGGTATATGTATCATTTCGGCTTTCTGTGTGATCAAATTCATTATACAGTTATTAAGCATTATTAAATTAAGATCAGGTTGCGAATCCGAAAAAATACAAAAATACAGGATTGTAAAAATGAAGACTAATCAGCTATCACCGTTCTCATTTTTCAATTGGATTTTTGTCAATACCGAAGATAGCGACACACACAGATTAAAAGAAATCATCGCTCACGAACAGGCTCATGTCAGGCAATATCACTCGATAGACAATCTGACGGCAGAATTATTATGCGCGTTTTTCTGGTGGAATCCGTTTGCTTGGCTTATAAAAAAGGAAATAAAGATAAATCTCGAATACCTCGCCGATCAGGAGGTTCTCAATCGGGGATACAACTTAAAAGAATATCAATATATTCTTCTGCAAGTATCTAATAAAAACACAGGGTTCTCACTCATTAATAACTTCAACATATCGCAACTTAAAAAACGAATAACCATGATGAACAAGAAAAAAAGCTCGATCGCAGCATCTTTAAAGTATTTACTAATTGTTCCAATAGGAGCTATACTACTCTTAGGCAACGCGGTACAGGCATCTCCGGATCTGATAAAGGCGGCAACAGATGAATTGTTTGACAGGCCTCAAAACCAAGTAGATCAGCTTCCTTCATTTCCCGGAGGAATAGATGAAATGAATAAATTTATCAGAGATAACCTCCGATACCCTGTTACGGCTCAGGAAGCTGGTACGCAAGGACGAATATTGGTTAGTTTTATAGTAAAAAGCACAGGTGAAATATCTAATATCAGTGTTATTGAAAAAGCAGATCCGGCGCTCGACAAAGAAGCCGTACGTGTAATAAAAAGCATGCCGAAATGGATACCGGCCAAGCTTAATGGGAATAATGTAGATGCAAGCTACGCGATACCTATAATATTCAAATTATCCGGATCACAAAAATTTATCATAGGAGATCCTGATAAAAACACAATAGTAGTAGTTGGTTATGGAAGTGAGATTACCGTTTCCGAAGTAAAAAAGGGAGACCCGAAAGACACGAAGAAACCTTTCATTACAGTAGAGCAAATGCCAACCTTTCCGGGAGGTGAAGCTGAAATGCAAAAGTTTGTCAGGGAAAATCTTAAATATCCGGTTACAGCACAAAAGGCAGGTATACAAGGACGCGTTACCTTACGGTTTATTGTAGGAGATGACGGAACCATAACAAATGTAACTGTTATACGAGGTATCGATCCTGATTGCGATGCGGAAGCTGTAAGAGTAGTTTCCGGTATGCCGAAATGGATACCGGGAAAACAAAACGGCATTGCAGTTCCTGTATATTTTAATCTACCTATCCAGTTCCGGTTGAAGGATGATACAGCAATTAGCAAACCTTCTGTAAAATAAAGACCTTTCATTTAACCGAAGAGCGGGTATTAACGCCTGCTCTTTAGTTAACTCTGCACTATATGAAAAGACTAATCATCCTTGCAAGCTTATTGACAATTTGCGTTTTCTCTGTTTTTTCTCAAAACAAAGAAAACCACCTAGCCGAATTACTGAAAAACTTCCAATACCAACAGGCGTCGGAATATATAGAAGCGCAAGAACCAACGAAGGAATTACTTTTTCAAAAAGCATTATGCAATAAGGCTTTGGGTGAATACCAAAAGGCTATATTTATATTGGAACTTCTCGACAAAGAGTATAAGGACGATGTACAAATATTATCCGAACTGGCAACCTGTTATCAGGCGATAGCCAACCGCAAAGCGAGCGTCGAATGTTACGACGAACTAATACGGATAGATTCCGCCAACATCTATTTCAAAATACAAAAAGCAGAACTATTGTTTCAGCAAAGCAAATACGAGAAAGCGCTCGAACTGTTTTATGTAATCTACGATCAGGGTAAATCGGCCAACACGCTGAAACAAATCGCCCAATGCTATGAGATGATGAATGTAGTCGATAGCGCCATATTCTATTACAGAAAAACATTAGCTGAAAACCCATTAGACGCATTTTCCACTGCCAGCCTGACCAATATTTATTTACAATACGGATTATTAAACGAGGGCAAGGAATGCTCCCAGACATTTATGGATATGGATACCACCAATCATCAAGTCAATCTGTTAAATGCTTTATTATACTATGCCGGAGAAAACTATGAAGAAGCAAACAACCGCTTCCTCGTATGCGAACAAAGAGGCGACACCAGCCTTTTGTTAAACCGAAACCTCGGACTTTCCTATTTCATGAGTAATAAATTTTATAATTCGGAAGTATATCTGGACAAAGCTTTCAGGCAGGATACAACAAATAATACGGTTCTTTTTGCTCTTGCTACCTCATCTATGCAAATGGCCGATCACAAAAAAGCAATTCCTCTGTTCAACAGGCTGCTGGACCGGTTAAAACCGGATAGTAGCATATTATATTCCTGTAATAAAAACCTTGCCTTATCTTATGAAAAGAGCGGACAATACAAAGAAGCTGCCGAGGCTCACCTCAGATCGCTGAATTACAGCAAGTACAATCAAATGAATATTTACTACACTGTTGCCAATATATACGACGACCGGCTCGACGACCCGCAAAATGCATTGACATACTATACTTATTATCGGAATGCCCTATCTGACTATGTAGAGAGTCTGAAGAAAAAAACGGAAGATGATGACAACGTGCGGAGAATTAAAGACTCCGAAAAGAGAATCAAAGCGCTGGATGAGCATATTCTCGAATTGAAAAAAGGGAAAAAGAATAGCCGCAAAAAGCAATCTCAACCGATCGTTATCGAAAAGGATAATACCAAAATGACAATCTCGAAAGAAAATGGGAAAGCCATTATTACCAAAGAAGAAAACGGGAAAATTACAGTATTAGAAGAAAAAGATTTGAAAATCAACTAATCAATCCCCAATTATATCTGTTTCCGCTCAATTTGCGCAATTGCTTTCGCAAGATCAGATTTTCGGGCTTCTCTATCTGCGAATCATCATCCAGCACTTTTTGGGCTACTTCACGGGCAAATTGAAGGATTTCACCATCGCGGGTAAGATTTGCTATCCGCAAGTTGAACGGAATACCGCTTTGCTGTGTTCCTTCCAAATCGCCCGGCCCCCTCAATTTAAGGTCGGCCTCAGCTATTTCGAAACCATCATTGCTTTCTACCATAATATCGATACGTTTCCTCGTTTCTGCCGACAGTTCGTATGGAGTAACCAGTATACAATATGACTGGTCTGCTCCACGACCTACCCGCCCCCTGAGCTGGTGTAACTGTGACAGTCCGAAGCGTTGAGCCGATTCGATAATCATTACCGAAGCGTTAGGCACATTCACCCCGACTTCTATAACAGTGGTCGCAACCATTATCTGCGCTTCGTTGCGGACAAAGCGTTGCATCTCAGCCTCTTTTTCTTTCGGTTTCATCTTACCGTGTACCTTGCAGACCGTATATTCGGGAAACACTTCTTTTATATGTTCAAATCCATCTTCAAGACTTTTCAGGTCCAGTTTTTCACTTTCTTCTATCAGCGGATAAACAATGTACACTTGTCGCCCTTCCTGCAACTGTTTCCGAGTCGAATCATAAAGAGAGCCTCGCTTTTTGTCATATTGATGAATGGTCTGAATGGGTTTACGTCCCGGAGGCAACTCGTCAATAACCGACACATCCAGATCGCCATATACCGTCATCGCCAATGTACGGGGAATAGGGGTAGCCGTCATCACCAGAATATGAGGAGGATTTACATTTTTACGCCAAAGCTTTGCTCGCTGAGCTACACCAAAGCGATGTTGCTCGTCTACAATAACCAGACCCAGATTCGAAAATTGTACCGTATCTTCTATCAGTGCATGAGTGCCGATAAGTATTTGCAAGTCTCCGGTAAGGAGAGAACTATGTATCCGTTCCCTATCCGACTTTTTGGTAGAGCCGGTTAGTAACTCCACGTTTACATCCAAGCCTTGCAAAAATTCCTGAATGGTAATAAAATGTTGAGTAGCCAGTATTTCAGTCGGAGCCATCAAACAAGCCTGAAAACCATTATCAAGTGCTATCAGCATCAACATCAGGGCCACAAGGGTCTTACCGCTACCGACATCGCCCTGCAACAAGCGGTTCATCTGTTCCCCTGTCGCCATATCCTGCCTTATTTCCCTGATGATCCGCTTTTGCGCATTTGTCAGAGGAAAGGGAAGGTTGTCTTCGTAAAAAGAGTTTAGATAGTCTCCCACCTTGGAGAACACAAAACCTTTAAGTTTCGACTTACGTTCTGCCGTATATTTAAGGATATTCAACTGAATATAAAACAACTCCTCAAACTTTAACCGGTATTGGGCTTCCCTCAACAAAGAAGCATTTTCGGGAAAGTGAACATTCCGCATAGCAGATTTCAAATCCATCAACCGTGCTTCCTGTATCACCTTTTCGGGGAGTGTTTCCTGTAGATTTTTTACAACAGACGAAAACGCCACAGCCATGATTTTCTGAATTGCTTTCGAGTTCAGAAAATGGTTCTTCATTTTTTCTGTCGTGTTGTAGTATGGCATCAAACCCGAAGGACGCTCTTCTTCATTGATGTACGGATCGATATCAGGATGGGCAATATTGAACTTATCGCCAAACATGGTCGGCTTACCGAATATAATATATGGCAGACCTACCTTATATTTATCCTCAATGAACCTGGCTCCCTGAAACCAAACCAGATCGATAAAGCCTGTGCCGTCGGTAAAATGAGCGACTAACCGCTTTTTCCGTCCCTCGCCGAATGTCTCGAAAGCCGTAATCCGCCCTTTCAGTTGAATATAGGGCATATTGCCATCTACTTCGTGAACAAAGTAAATCCGGCTGCGATCGATATATTTATATGGAAAATAATAAAGCAAGTCTTCAACCGAAAACACATCGATCTCCTTATTCAGTATTTCGGCCTTCTTTGGGCCTACCCCTGCCAAATATGTAATATCCGTTTGCGAAAAATCAGCCATCAAAATGCTTTATCTCAAATATTTCAGGTAAAGATAGGGATTTTTGTACAATCCTAAAAAACAGAGGCGCGAAAACCAGTTATCAGTCAGCAGTTATCAGTTATCAGCCAACAACTTGTACCTCGTATCTCGTCTACTCGTAACTTTTTAACTAAAAAGTAACAAACTCCACACTCAATTAGCCATTAGCTGTTAGCTGTTAGCCCCTTGCTCGTGCGGCTACCCTCTTTGTCATCCTGACCGCAGGGAAGGATCTCGATCTCCGAGAGACAGGAGATGCTTCCTGTCGTCAGCATGACAAACCAGAATTTAACTAAAAAGTAACAAACCTCTACAGTCAGCAGTAGCCAGTAGTCAGTAGTCAGTCAACAGTCAACAGTCAACAACTTGTACCTCGTATCTCGTCTACTCGTAACTTTTTAACTAAAATGTAACAAACTCCACACTCAATTAGCCATTAGCTGTTAGCCGTTAGCTTATAGCCTTTGTCGCTTCGCGCCATTTTCAAATTTTCAAATTATCTATTATAGATAAAACCGGCGCCAAACAACGTTTCATTCTTCACTTTTTTGATAGGTTGCCCTGAAAAAAAGTTGCAGTTTGCTTTCAATTTTGTATCTCAGTTCCCTCGCTGGTGCGGACATTTGTGCAACAAGCACAGGACATCTGTGCGAGCGGAGGGGGGCCCCTGCTGGCGCGGACTTCTAGTCCGTGTCTTGCTCGATAGAGCAAAAGGTTTGCTACGCAACACACAGACGGGACGTCTGCGCGAGCGCTGTGCATTCGATGGCAACAAAACGATTGTAGGAGAGTTGTTTGGGAAATTCTTTGCGCAGGTGTACTTTGATGTAATGGAAATAGTAATGTTTGAAATTTTTGAACGTGCCAAAATGGTATAAAATGAGAATCGTGATTATCTCACTGTCGGACATTTCATGCTGACGATTTCGATGTCTCTTCCCGTCTGTGATGGATAAAGTGCGATTTTCTTTAATAACTTGTGAATATTCTTTACAAAATTCGTCTGCCGCACAGAAAATTTCCGTAATTTTATCGTTGGTAAGTAAGCTCATATATTTGTTTAATTTATTGATTATCAACTATAAAGATACAAAATCATTTCTTACTTACCAACTTTCTTATTGATTTTCTTAAACGGAACTCAGGTTACTAAGAGGATTTGTGAGGAGAAGATTAGGGAGTATCGGGAAATCTGATTTTACAAAATATAATCTAAGTTTTAGTTATGGAAGGAAATAACAAAGGCAAACTCACATTCTGGAAGGGCTTATTAAAGCCATGGACAATCATACCTAATAATAAATTGATTTTTTTCGTATGGTTTATGTTTACGATACTAGCTTCCCAAATTGGGACAATAATAAATCTTATTATACGTGTTCTAAATGGAGAGTTATCGTTCATTCAATCAATATATTTAGAAAGTATTAATGGTAGCTTCTATACATTTTCGATTGTTTTAATAGCATCATTACTAAGTCCATTATTTATTAATTTTGTGGAAAATAGTCCTACACATTTTAAATCAATCAAAATTGTATTAATTACGATATTGATCTTTGCATTATTCTTTGCAGGAATATTTTATTCGACATCCATTACAAATAGTTACGACATAGAAAGCTTGTCCTCACTTGATTATTCAATTGATACTTGTCAATTGATATTCTTTATAATTGCAATTATACTAGCATTATATGCATTTAATGTTAGTAGACTGGATTTAAATAAAGAGAAATACAAAGATTTGAACGACGATTATAGAGAAATGGACGATGAGGCAAGAGACTCTCTTAGTAATGATTTAGAAAGTGTAACAACAGATAATAAAGGAAATAAAATATGAAAATACCATTTATAAAAATAGAACAGCCCATCGGTACTTTTTATATTTCGGCGATTCGAGCCGATATTTTAAATAATCTTGTTGAAGTAAGATCTAGATTTGATGATAAAGATAAAGGCATACAACGAGAAGAATCCCAATATAGAATAAACGAGATAGCTGATTATTGTTCTGATCCTGATGCGACATTCCCAACCCCTATTATAATAAGTGTATACCCTAATGCAGGGTTACAAATAGTAGACGAGGGATTCTTAATTGATGAAATAGGAATAATTGGAGAAGTTATTGATGGTCAACATAGATTAAAAGGTATTTCCAAGTCTGGATATGCAAATCGATTTGAGCTACCCATCATATTAATGTTTAATTTGATTGAAGAAGAGAAAGCATATGTTTTTTCAATTATAAACAGTAAGCAGACAAAAGTAAGTATGAGTCTAATTTATGATTTGTTTGCTTTATCAAGACATAGAAGCCCTCAAAAAACAGCTCATGAAATAGCTCGTTCTTTAAATAAGATGGAGGAATCCCCATTTTATAACAGATTAAAAATGTTAGGAAAAAAGGAAGACGATCAAGCAATTGCCGTCTTATCTCAGGGAACATTTGTTCAGTATTTATTAAGGTTAATATCTAAAAATCCTGATTTAGATAGTCGATTAATTAAAAAGAATGAAGAGCTTAAAGATGATAAATCATTGCCTTTAAGAGAGTATTTTATTAATCAACAAGATCAATATATATTGAAAATTTTATTAAACCTATTCAATGCTTTAAAAAATACGTTTCCTTCTGAATGGGAAAATCCAAAAGATAATATTTTATGGAAAACTACTGGATTCGGGGCTATAATAGGAGCTTTTAATGAAATGTATAAGAAGGGGGACGAAAGAGACGATTTAACGGAGAGCTTTTTCAGTTATTGTTTTGAAAGGTTTAAAGATCTACTTGATAAAAAAGAATTAAAATTGAATAGTGAACATTTCCCGTCGAATGCACAGCAGCAAACTAAATTGAGTTCGTTAATTATTGAGTCTCTAGAGCAATAAATATTTCATTAATATAATTTCCCGTGCTCGCGCAGACGTCCCGTCTGTGTGTTGCGTAGCAAAAATAGATTATAACTATTATGAGTAGAAGATATAAATTTCATAATCCCGATGGGCTTTACTTTATCAGCTTTGCTGTTAAAGATTGGGTTGATGTTTTTACCCGTAATGAATATAAAGATATATTGGTTGACAGTTTGAATTTTTGCCAAAACCATAAGGGCTTAGAACTGTTTGCATGGTGTATAATGACCAATCATGTTCATCTGATTGTTAGAACAGAGGAAGGGTGTTTGCTACAAAATATATTGAGGGATTTTAAAGGCTTTACATCCAGAGAAATATTAAAAGCAATCAGTAATAATCCTCAAGAAAGTCGCAAAAAGTGGTTATTGGAAAAATTTAGGGATGTAGAAGGTAATTGTTTTTGGGCAACAGAAAACCATCCGATAGAACTATGGAGTAATGAGGTTATTAATCAAAAGTTGGACTATTTGCATAATAATCCGGTTGAAGGAGGTTTGGTTTTTCGGGCAGAAGATTATGTATATAGCAGTGCTGTTGATTATTCGGGAGAGAAAGGTTTGTTAAATGTAATTATTATTGAATGAGTTTTGCTTCGCAACACACGGACTGGAAGTCCGCGCGAGCAGGGGGTGTGTTGCGTAGCAAAAAGAACGATTGCTCTTCGAGCAAGACAACCACAAGATGTCCGCGCCAGCGGGTGTTCAAAATACTTACCAAAACCCCTGTTTCATGCCAAAATATCAGTATATTTACAACGACCGGTTCCGGCTTTATTCTGTTTTTAAGATTTTATTTTGAATCTTATCTGTTAATTAACATTTAGAGTTCTTTTATTTGAGTTTTCGGGCATATATTTGTATGTCTATTAGATGGAAAACAAATATAAAAATATGCAGGCAAAAAGGCCGGTTTTTACCCTCCTACGATATTGACATTATGAGAATCGGAATAGATATAAACGGGACAAAAATGCGACTGGGGATCGTAGATGGCGGTCATATTTTCAGAAAGATCGAAACCCCTACCAAGACCGACCAATCGCAAGAAAGAATTATAAATCATATAAAGGATTCAATACACAGTATCTTTAATTCTAATATCAGAGGAATCGGCGTTGGTGTATCCGGCATTATTCAATCTGATAAAGGCATCATTAAAAATACCATCAATATACCGTGGAAAGATGTTCCGCTCAGGCAAATACTTGAAAAAGAATTTAATGTACCCGTATTTATAAACAACGACTCTAACTGCTTCGCTTTCGGCGAACGCTATTATGGAGAAGGCACTATTTACCGCGACATTGTATGCATCATTCTCAGTATAGGCGTAGGCGCGGGAATAATCATTAATAATGAATTATATAGCGGAAATAATGCAGGAGCAGGAGAAATAGGCAGTTTGCCTTATCTCGACTCCGACTATGAAGGTTATTGCGGACAGAAATTCTTTACAAGAAATAATACAACCGCGGAAAAAGCCTATGAGTTGGCTCTACAAGGTGACGCTAAAACATTAGCTTTGTGGAACGAACTAGGATCACATATTGGGAATCTGATAAAAACGGTTTTATTCACTTACGACCCGCAAGCCATTATTTTGGGCGGAGACATCATAAACGGATATGATTTTTTTGCAACAAAGATGTATGAATGTGTTTCAGTGTTTCCTTTTAAAAATGCTGATGAGAGAGTAAATATACTTCTCTCGAAAAAAGAAAACATCAATCTGCTGGGAGCAGCGGCTCTGGTTGTTTGAGATTAAACTTAGGGGAAAATATTTTAATATAGTAATACAATAATTTAAATAATTTAACATGAGATTAAATTTAAGTTCACAAATTGTTTTGGACAGGGTATCTCAACGCTACTATCGTCCCGAAAATGAATTTGAACTGTCAGCATTGACCCGCTTTGAAAAAGTTCCTACACAGATTTACGAATCGTCCGTAGAAGCCTCTTTGCACATTGCAAGAGAAATTGCCGACAGAATAAAAGAAAAACAAAGTAAAGGAGAATCATTTGTATTAGCATTACCGGGAGGACACTCTCCTTTAACAATCTATGACGAGCTTATACGCTTCCATAAAGAGGGATTAAGTTTTAATAATGTTATCATATTCAACATTTATGAATTCTACCCTCTTGTTACTCAATCCGACAGTAATTTGCGTTTATTAAAAGAAAGCTTTATCAATCATGTAAATATTGATCCTAAGAACGTATACTCACCGGACGGATCTGTACCGAAAGAAGAAATTCTGAATTACTGTAAAGCTTACGAGCAAAAAATAACAGAAGCAGGAGGTATTGATTATTTATTATTAGGATTAGGCCGTGCGGGAAACATCGGTATTAATATCGCAGGTTCCAGCACATCTTCTCATACACGTTTGATCCTGCTCGATCAACAATCCCGTAAAGAGGCAGTCAACACATTCGGTTCTCTTGACCTGGTTCCACCGAGCGCTGTAACTATGGGTATCGCGACAATAATGAAAGCTAAAGAAATCGCTCTGATCGCATGGGGTGAAGACAAATCTAAAAGTGTGAAGGATGTAGTGGAAGGAGTTATCTCGGATGCTGTCCCTGCGTCTTGTTTACAAGCTCACCCAAATGCAAATGTCATTATCGACCTGAATGCCGCGTATGAACTGACTCGTATCAATCGCCCTTGGTTAGTAACTAATTGCGACTGGACAAGCAAGCTTACCCGCAGAGCTATTGTATGGTTATGCTTCAAAGTAAACAAGCCTATCCTTAAATTAACAAACAAGGATTATCAAGATAATGGGCTCGAAGAGCTATTGGCTCTTTACGGATCGGCATACAATGTCAACATTAAGATTTTCAACGATCTGCAACATACCATAACCGGATGGCCGGGAGGAAAACCGAATGCCGACGACACCAATCGCCCTGAAAGAGCAAAACCGTATCCTAAAGAGGTAATCGTATTTAGCCCACATCCCGACGATGATGTTATCTCTATGGGAGGTACATTCAAACGTCTGGTTGATCAAAAACACAACGTTCATATAGCATACCAGACATCCGGGAATATAGCAGTGGGAGACGAAGAAGTTATACGCTACGTTTTGTTATTGGAAGATGTCAGAAAAAAATACGATGCAGACAATGAAGCTCTGAAGAAAAAATATGCGGAGATCCTTCAATATTTGATGCAAGATAAGAAAGAAGGGGATGTCGACACCCCTGATATTTTATTCCTTAAAGGACATATCCGCCGCCAGGAAGCTACTACAGCATGCCGATATATAGGAGTGAAGGATGAGAATATTAAATTCCTCGACCTCCCGTTCTATGAAACAGGCCGCGTAAAGAAAAACCCTATATCGGAAACAGATGCGATTATCGTAAAAAAATATCTTGAGTCGGTAAAGCCGGATCAGGTATTTGTAGCGGGCGACCTTGCCGATCCTCATGGAACCCACAAGGTATGTTTAGATGCAATACTTGCCGCTGTGGACGAATTGAAAAACGAAGGTGCAGAATGGCTTAAGGAATGTCGTTTCTGGATGTATCGCGGAGCATGGGCCGAGTGGGAAATAGACCATATAGAAATGGCAGTTCCTATTTCTCCGGAAGAACTTCGCAAGAAAAGGAATTCGATCCTGAAGCATCAGTCGCAAATGGAAAGCGCTCCATTCTTAGGAAACGACGAGCGTCTGTTCTGGCAACGTTCCGAAGACAGAAACCGTGCAACGGCAGAATTATACAGGCAACTGGGAATGGCTTCATATGAAGCGATAGAAGCTTTTGTGGAATATCATCCCCTATAAGCATAAATCAGGTGACAAACCTTTCCGGATCTTCCGCGAAAGGTTTGTTATATTTTTTGCAATAACCATAACCAATATAAAACATGAGACTAATTATTCAACCTAATTACGATTTGCTCTCCCAATGGGCAGCCAATTATGTAGTATCGAAAATCAACGCGGCTAAACCAACAGCCGGAAAACCTTTCGTACTCGGATTGCCTACAGGCTCATCACCGATGGGAATGTACAAGGCTCTGATCAAACACTATCAGGAAAAAAGAGTTTCCTTTCGCGATGTAGTTACTTTCAATATGGATGAGTATGTAGGCTTACCACAGGATCATCCTGAAAGTTATTATACCTTTATGTGGAAGAACTTTTTCAGCCATATCGATATAGACCCCGCAAATGTAAATATACTGAACGGGAACGCACCTGACCTGGATGCAGAATGTGCCGCTTACGAAGCGAAGATGAAGGCTGTAGGAGGCGTAGACCTTTTCCTTGGCGGAATAGGTCCTGACGGGCATATAGCATTCAACGAACCGGGCTCATCCCTGTCTTCGCGCACACGCATAAAGACTCTAACCCAGGATACAATCATTGCAAACTCCCGTTTTTTCGACAATGACGTAAACAAAGTGCCGAAAACATCCGTAACGGTAGGTGTAGGCACTGTGTTGGATGCAAAGGAAGTTCTGATTATGGTCAACGGGCACAACAAAGCCAGGGCATTGGCTCAGGCAGTAGAGGGCGCTGTTAATCAGATGTGGACTATCACAGCATTGCAAATGCATCCGAAAGGGATTATCGTTTGCGATGAGATGGCTACATTCGAACTGAAAGTAGGCACATATAATTACTTTAAAGATATAGAGGGTAAAAATCTTGACCCTGCGAGTTTACTCTAATTGTAAACGAAGATTTATAGAAATGGCCGGAAAATTTCCGGCTATTTTATTCCATATCATTTCAGGGACTGTATTTCCTGATTCCGAGCCTGAATTTCCAGCTCTTTAATTTCTGTTTGTAATCGTTCCAATTTCTTCTCCGTGTTCAAGATTTCCTCCGTCATACTCCGTTTCTGATTATCCGGTGAAGAAGCATATGAGTCTCTAAGCTTAGCCAAGCCATCTGATAAATACTTCCCGTCTTTTATTAAATCCAACGCCTTTGCATATGTGCCCGATGCCGACCTGTTTTTAAAGTCAGATAATTTATAATAAGTATATTTGTCATTGATAACAAATTCAAAGTCGTGAGTTACCTCTGTTTTTACAACAGGTACTTTTCGCGCTAAAGCGATTAAATCTTTATACTTCCGGTCCTTTGCCCATGTATCTTTAATGGAAGAAATACGGGCTCTTCCGGCCAAATAGGCATCATCTTCACTCTGAATTATTTTCACTACTTTATTCGGGATAAAGGTATAAATACAAACTTTTCCCTCCGGCATATATCTATCCGTAGCAAACCAACCGACCCCTTTCTCTTCATCCACCACCATCATATAATCGTTATATAAGGAATTGAATGGCATATTCAGCCGTTCGGGGGCAAGATAATTGTCATTATTCATATTGTAACGCGAAACGAACAAATCATAACCGCCCATAGAGTCTTCATCCTGAGCTGCAAAATATATAGTGACACCATCTGTCATTACATATGGATAGTTTACATTTCCCACCAATCCAAAATTATTTTCGGACAGCTTCTTTTCATTACCATATTTATCCAACAATTTTTCTTTGGAATAGAGAGTATATGCACCATCTTTATCCGGCTTGGAATAATACATCTTAGTCTCCTTTTCATTGAAATAGACAGTAGCGTCCGCAGCCTTTTCGGAAGGAAATACCTTTCGGAAATAATCGATATGCCCCGAGCTGAGACTCAGCTTATATGCAGACAGGAATTTATCCTTATCAACTATTACACTATCTATTATCTGTACATCTTCCGTATTCGATACCATCCGGTGAATACGGGATACTTCTTTTCGTCTATCTTCGAGATTAGCACGTGCTGCGTCATCTTTCTTCTTTAGCATGGCTTCATACTTACCAAATGCTTCCGTAGCCTGCGCAAACTTATATTCTTTTCCATACAGTACACCCAGATATAAAAAAGACTCTTGTATCTTCTTCTTAGATGCTACTAACAGGCATTCCTCTGCTTTATTAAGGTCTCCACCTGTCTCCATCAGGCAAACCCCATACCATTGATTAAGAGTGGCATCATCAGGTTTTGCCTTGTATTCAGCTTCAACAACCGGTAATGCTTTCGCATACTCTTTCTTCAAATACAAATCTTTTGCTTCTTCCAAAGTCTGCGAATAAGCTGATAAAGTACAAGATAACAATAGGAATAAGTAAATATAAATCGATTTCATAAGAGTAATATTCTGCTAATTAACAGTTTCAAATTTACATGAATTATTTGAAATATCACAATGCAACCAAATCAAAACCTTTTTATACCTTTGTTCCAATTATAAAAGCAACTATATATGAATTTTGATTTGCCTCAGATATTACCTCTTGTTATTATAGCATTAACTGTGATTACCAGTATCAAAGGATTCAGCGACATGGCCTTCTTTGACCGGTATAAATTCAATGTAGGAGCTATTCTGGGCAAATCGAAACAATGGGACCGGCTGATTACATCGGCAACACTGCATGGCGACACGATGCATCTGCTTTTCAATATGTTGACCCTATATTTTTTCTCCGATATTATTATATACGGGTTTGGGATATGGCAATATCTTGCTATCTATTTTCTGTCCATCGTCGGAGGAGGTCTCTTGTCATTGTGGATACACCGCAAAGAATATCATTATAGCGCGATAGGAGCGTCAGGAGGAGTCGTAGGCATACTCTTCGCAGCAATTGCCATATACCCGACAATGGACTTATATATGTTCTTCATCCCTATTCCTATTCCCGGATGGATATTTGGTATAATTTATCTGGGATTTTCGATTTACGGTATGCTCAAAAATGTTGGAAACATCGGGCATGACGCTCACATGGGAGGGGCTGCCGTAGGGCTTATCATGACAATTGCCTTCGCCCCCGAATTGCTATTGAAAAACCTGATATACATAGGTCTGATGACTATACCATTGATAGTACTCGCCTACCTTGTTTGGAAAAGAAAATAAATTATGTATATTTGTCGTGACAACAATGCAAACTTTATTTTAATATTAGACATTATATAGAATAAACTTTGAGACTAATGATTATCAATTAGTTATAATTAAAAAATATCAAACTGCTTATTTTCAGTATATTAAAAAATATATTATTTTGTAAATACTTGATAATCAATTAAAATAAACTCTTATTCAATATAAACTCTATTAAATTAAACCTATTTAACGAAAAGGAGTCAAACAACTGAACATAGCTATTGTTTTTTTGTTATAAAACTATACAAATATCCATAATCAGGCAAAACATGAGCGATAAAGATTTGATACAATACGATGAGGATGATGCCGTAAAATACATACAAAATTATCTTCCTCAAGAGATAAAAGGGAAATACACAAACGACGAGATCAATTATATTATTGATATCGTATATGAATTCTACGACGAAAAAGGATTTATGGATGAAGATACTACAGATGAGAACCAGATGGTTAATATCGATGAGGATGAAATCATTGCTTATGTTCTGAAAAACACAAAAAAAGACAAAATCAACGATTTCCAGTCCGAAGATATTGCCTTTATCATCCAAGGCGAATTAGCTTATTGCGAATCTATCGGGATTTTTGAATGACAACAAACATATAATAATTTAATTTTTTAATTATGAAACATTTTTCATTTTTAGCAGCTATTATTTTAGCATGCTTGGTTATACTATCTAGTTGTGGTGCTAGCGACACAGTGAAAGGAACGGGCATTGGCGCAGGTGCAGGCGGTGCTTTAGGCGCAGGTATCGGCGCTATAATAGGCGGAGGTAAAGGTGCAGCCTGGGGTGCCGGTATCGGAGCTGTATTAGGAGGTTCCGCAGGTGCTATCATCGGAAATAAAATGGATAAGCAAAAGAAAGAACTTGAAAAAATTAATGGAGCGCAAGTGGAATCTATCAATGATGGACAAGCAATAAAAGTTACTTTCGAATCAGGTATTCTATTCGCAACAAATTCCAGTACATTAAACGCCGCATCACAGAATGCACTTTCTCATTTTGCCGCATCTTTGGTCAATAATCCTGATACTGATGTGCAAATCTATGGACATACAGACTCTACCGGTAGCGACGCGATCAATAATCCGTTGTCAGAAAAACGTGCTCAAGCTGTGTACAATTTCCTTCAGACAAAAGGTGTTTCCGGCACCCGTATGGTGTCTCAAGGATTTGGATCCACCCAACCTGTTGCCGACAACAGTACATCTACAGGTAAAGCTCAAAACCGCCGTGTAGAGGTATACATCATACCAAACGAAAAGATGTTACGTGATGCTCAACAAGGTAAATAATCTTTGGATAAGGTAAATTATAAAATAAAAAAAGAGGCTGTCTCAAAAGTAAAATTACACTATCAAAGTGTTATCCTCTTTGTCATCCTGAGTGCAACGGAGGATCTCATTCCTCAGGAAAAGAGATGTTTCACTCCGTTCAACATGACAACCAACGGTCACAGGAGCGTAGCGTATGTAAATAGATATAAGAAAATACTTTTGAGACAGCCTCTTTTTTTATTATCTTCATCAGAGGTTATTGCTCATCAGTTGTATGCCCAACTTCGCAGCTTTTTCATATTTCTTTTTGTCAAACGTATATAAATTGGGAGATTTATGCCCCCCTATTTTTCGCGTCTCATGTAACGGCTTTACATACCCTGCCGATAATATCTTACGCTGAAAATTACGCCTGTCAATACTTCTTTCTAATATAGTTTCATATATAACACGTAACTCAGGCATCGTGAATTTTTCGGGAAGTAGTCCATAACCAATAGGCAAAAATCCAACTAGCCTACGAATAGTAAAAATGCAAGTATCTATTATTTCTTTATGATCTGGATTTATACAAAAACAATCGCCTATACGAAACCATCTGAGTTCATCCTTATTTGATCTGAGTTCTTTGATCTCTTCATTTCTAACCAAAGAATAATATGCGAGGTTTATCAATCTGGGAAAAGCCGATTCACTCACACCTTGCATTCCCACAACATCTGTGCGATCCTTGTCCCCAAAGAAATGAAATTGATTCATAAATGGACGTTTCACTCCTATTTTATCTTTCAAGATTCTATGGGCAGCCTGATCCGCATCTTCATCATGGGCAATCAGCCCTCCCGGTAATATCCATTCAGCTTCTTCCTTAGGCTTACACAGTAGCAATTTCAGGCTTCCGGCCTCGAAGCAAAATGCAACACAACTAATCGTTACACCAGGTACATATTTATCCTGATCTGAGCCTGAAGGTTCATAAAGTGGATTATACTTTTCCATAAGAATTAAAGTCTTGTATTAAAGACCTGTAGTTTTTTTGTCTTTATTATCTAAATTGTAAATACGAAATTCAGCTTTTTCCTTTTCGGTCTTAAGGCTATCAAGCTGGATCATCATAACTGATAATTGATATGATTTAGCTATCGCAGATTTAACTATTTGCGACAAGGTATACGTATAACTCCCGGCTCCTCCACCAATGGTAGCTGCCAAATATTTATCAGAGTTAGAAGAAATGAATTTTCCTACTCCATTCTCATCTGCTCCGGCAAAACGAATAACTTCATATCCTTTCCCCATATTCGAAAAACGGTAATTTAGTCCATCATCGGTAACAGGAAGTGTTTCAGTAAAAGTTCCGTCTTTGAGTGAAACTTTTAATTTATTATGTCTTTGCATCCCTATAAATACGCTTTCTATATATAATTGTCCTGATTCTGAGACTCCGGAACGTAGTGATGTAGATGTGATATAATCAGAAGCCTGCTCTCCGGGTATATAGTTTCCTGCTTCCTGATACTGCTTATTTCGCTGGTAAACAAACATCTTTTTAGTATCTTCCACTTTTGGTTCAAATAGCTTAACCAATGAATCGCAAGTGTAAATAATATCTGCATTTTCACCTCTTCTTACGGAATCAAGCAAAGCGAGTCCGGCTTTACGTTGTTCTATAGCTCTGGGATAAAGGATTTTTATACTGTCTATTTCTTGAGTAGCCAAAGCAAACTCTTTCTTCTTGTAATACTCTCGGGCAGCATCTAAATGAGATTGAGCGCTGTCATCACCGGATGAACAAGCTAATAGAAAAATAAATAATATTGTAAGGGCGTGTATGTAAATAATCTTCATTCGAAAATCTCATTCTTAAACTCACGACAATATACAAATTATTTTCAGTTTTTCCATCATATTTCATAACATTTTATATTTTTGTACCCGTCGTAGGGAATTTGCAATCACCTACCTTAATTTTATCAGGATTTGGGATCCGATGAATGATAATTAAAAACAAAGAGACTGAAATCACATCCAGTCCCTTTATCTAACTATATAAAAGAATAATTAATTATTCTACGGCATCAAAATCTACAACCGTTTTTCTGGTCGCTGCTATCCGGTCAAAATCTTCTTTAGTTCCTACAACAAGTTTTTCAAACTCACGCTGACCTGTACCGGCAGGAAGTAAATGTCCACAAATTACATTTTCCTTCAAGCCTTCCAGTCTGTCTACTTTTGCATTTATAGCCGCATCGTTCAATACTTTTGTTGTTTCCTGGAAAGAAGCAGCAGACATAAAGCTTTGGGTCTGTAAAGCAGCACGTGTTATACCTTGAAGTATCTGGTTAGCTGTCGCGGGGATAGCATCGCGCACCTCTACAGGACGAAGGTCTCTACGTTTTAGCATAGAATTTTCATCCCTAAGCTTACGGGCGGTCACTATTTGTCCGGCTTCGAATATGTTAGAATCACCGGCATCTATAACAACTTTCTTGCCCCAGATCCTGTCGTTCTCTTCCATTACTTCATATTTGTCTATCACTTGTTGCTCAAGGAAACGGGTATCACCCGGATCGATTACTTCAACCTTACGCATCATCTGGCGAACGATCACTTCAAAATGCTTATCATTGATCTTCACACCTTGCAGGCGGTATACATCCTGAACTTCGTTCACAATGTATTCCTGAACAGCGGTAGGTCCCATGATAGCCAATATATCCGATGGAGTAGTAGCTCCGTCCGACAACGGCATACCGGCTCTGATAAAGTCGTTTTCCTGAACCAATATCTGTTTCGATAGAGGAACAAGATATTTCTTCACCTCACCTAATTTAGAAGTAACAATAATTTCCCTGTTACCGCGCTTGATCTTACCAAATGAGATTTCACCATCAATTTCAGAAACAACCGCAGGATTGGACGGGTTACGAGCCTCGAACAACTCAGTAACGCGTGGCAAACCTCCCGTGATGTCACCGGCCTTACCTACGGCACGAGGTATCTTAACAAGAACATCTCCGGCCTTGATAGTATCGTTATCATCTTTCACTATGTGAGCACCTACAGGTAAACTGTATGTTTTAATAGTTTTACCCTGTTCGTCCAAAATGTGTGCTTCAGGAGCCTTCGTTTTGTCACGAGGTTCGATGATAATTTTCTCTTTCAATCCTGTTTGCTCATCAGACTCAACTTTGTATGTAATATTTTCTATTACATTCTCAAACTTGATACGTCCTGTAGCCTCAGATATGATTACAGCGTTGAACGGGTCCCATTCACATATCAGGTCATCTTTCTTCACTTTAGCTCCGTCTTTGAAGTAAAGCTTAGAACCATAAGGTATATTATGAGTAAGGAGAACTATCTTTGTATTCGGATCGACCAAACGTAATTCAACCAAACGGCTAACTACAATCTGAGTTTTCTTCGTTACTTCATCCAAGGAATCAACCACACGAAGATCATCTATTTCAAGAACACCATCATATTTTGCTACTATATTGCTTTCAGCAGCAATGTTTGACGCGATACCCCCTACGTGGAATGTACGAAGTGTCAACTGCGTACCCGGTTCCCCGATAGACTGCGCAGCAATTACACCGACAGCTTCTCCTCTCTGAACCATGCGTCCTGTAGCCAAGTTACGTCCGTAACATTTACCGCAAACACCTTTTTTGGATTCACAAGTAAGAACCGAACGGATCTCAACACTCTCGATAGGAGAATTTTGTATGATAGCAGCAGATTCTTCTGTAATTTCCTCTCCCGACTTAACGATCAACTCGCCAGTCTGAGGATGTTGTATATCGTGAACCGAAACACGTCCGAGTATACGTTCGTAAAGAGAAGCAACGACTTCTTCGTTGTTTTTCAATTCGGTACAAACAAGACCACGAAGCGTACCACAGTCTTCTTCATTGATAATCACATCTTGGGAAACATCCACAAGACGGCGGGTCAAATATCCGGCATCGGCTGTCTTCAAAGCTGTATCGGCAAGACCTTTACGAGCACCGTGGGTAGAGATAAAGTACTCTAACACCGACAGGCCTTCTTTAAAGTTAGACAAGATCGGGTTCTCGATAATCTGAGCTCCTTCTGCCCCGCTCTTCTGAGGTTTGGCCATCAATCCACGCATACCCGACAACTGGCGAATCTGTTCTTTAGATCCACGTGCACCCGAATCCAACATCATATATACCGCGTTGAAACCCTGGTCGTCTTCCGACAATTGCTTCATCAGGATATTCGACAACCTGGAGTTTACGTGAGTCCATGTATCGATAATCTGGTTGTAACGCTCGTTGTAAGTTATGAATCCCATGTTATAGTTATTCAGAATCTGTTCAACCTCGTCATAACCTTGTTGTATAAGTGTATCTTTTTCGGCAGGGATAATTACGTCTTCCAGGTTAAACGACAAACCTCCACGGAATGCCATTGTATATCCCAGATCTTTAATCTCATCAAGGAATTGAGCTGTACGGGCTACCCCTACAGTCTTGATAACATTACCGATAATATCCCGAAGTGATTTTTTAGAAAGCACTTCATTTATATAACCTACTTCGTAAGGAACAATTTCGTTGATAATAACACGCCCTACCGTAGTTTCGCGCATTACATCCACTATATTTCCGTTTTCGTCAAGGTCTTTTACATATACCTTAACAAGAGCATGTATATCTACCTTACCTTCATTGTACGCGATAACAGCCTCTTCCGGCCCGTAGAATGTCAATCCCTCACCTACTGCACCTCTGCGGGCTTTGGTCACATAATACAATCCTAGTACCATGTCCTGAGACGGCACCGTAATAGGAGCGCCATTAGCAGGGTTAAGGATATTATGGGAAGCAAGCATCAGCATTTGTGCTTCCAATATAGCTTCGTTACCTAATGGTAAATGAACAGCCATCTGGTCACCATCGAAGTCGGCATTAAATGCCGTACACGACAGTGGGTGCAACTGAATGGCCTTACCTCCGATCATCTTCGGCTGGAAAGCTTGTATACCCAAACGGTGAAGTGTAGGAGCACGGTTAAGAAGTACGGGGTGTCCTTTCATTACATGTTCAAGGATGTCCCATACCACGGGCTCTTTGCGATCTACTATTTTTTTAGCTGACTTAACGGTCTTAACGATACCACGTTCGATCAGTTTACGGATAACAAACGGTTTGTACAACTCGGCTGCCATATCCTGAGGAATACCGCACTCATGCATTTTCAATTCAGGACCAACGACGATTACCGAACGTGCAGAATAGTCGACACGTTTACCCAACAAGTTTTGACGGAAACGGCCTTGTTTACCTTTCAAACTGTCAGATAACGATTTCAACGGACGATTAGCGTCAGTCTTAACCGCACTCGATTTACGCGAGTTGTCGAACAATGAATCGACAGCTTCCTGAAGCATACGTTTTTCGTTACGTAAGATCACTTCCGGGGCTTTGATATCGATAAGTCTTTTCAGACGGTTGTTACGAATAATAACGCGACGATACAGGTCATTCAAATCCGAAGTTGCGAAACGTCCGCCGTCGAGCGGAACCAGAGGACGAAGTTCGGGCGGAATAACCGGAACGATCTTAACGATCATCCACTCAGGCTTATTCTTCCCTCTCGAACCACGAAATGCTTCCACAACCTGAAGTTGTTTCAACGCTTCGTTTTTACGTTGTTGAGATGTATCTGTGCTCGCTTTATGGCGCAATGTATTTGCCAGAGAATCAAGATTGATTCGTGCCAGCAGGTCATAAACAGCTTCTGCTCCCATCTTAGCGATAAACTTATTTGGATCGGTATCATCCAACAATTGGTTTTCTTTAGGGAGAGTATCCAGAATGTTCAAATATTCTTCTTCTGTCAGAAGGTCTTTTTCTGCAATACCGTCTTCAACTTTGACACCTGCCTGAATTACCACATAACGTTCGTAGTAAATGATAGAATCCAGTTTTTTTGTAGGTATACCTAATAGATAACCCATTTTGTTAGGCAAAGAACGGAAATACCAGATATGAGCCACGGGAACAACCAAATGGATGTGCCCTGTACGCTCGCGGCGAACCTTCTTCTCTGTAACTTCAACTCCGCACCGGTCACAAACGATACCTTTGTAACGGATTCTCTTATACTTACCGCAATGACATTCGTAATCCTTTACAGGTCCGAATATGCGTTCGCAGAAAAGGCCGTCGCGTTCAGGTTTATAAGTACGATAGTTGATCGTTTCAGGTTTCAAAACCTCGCCGCTCGATGCTTCCAGAATTTCTTCCGGAGAAGCCAAACTTACAGTGATTTTTGAGAAACTACTCTTTACTTTATTTTCTTTTCTAAAAGCCATATACTTTTTTCCTTTAAAGCTGCTAGCCATTAGCTATTAGCTAATAACTGTATTTGTTAGAGTATTTAGAAACCGTCAGCTAATGGCTAAAAGCTAAAAGCTAACGGCTTTTATAATTTAGTCCAGCGTAACGCTAAGTCCCAATCCACGCATTTCGTGAAGCAACACGTTCAGTGATTCAGGTATACCTGATTGCGGCATAGGCTCACCTTTCACGATCGCTTCATAAGCTTTGGAACGACCAACAACGTCGTCGGATTTGATGGTCAGGATTTCCCGAAGGATATAGGCAGCGCCGAATGCCTCAAGCGCCCAAACCTCCATTTCTCCGAAACGTTGTCCCCCGAATTGAGCTTTACCTCCAAGAGGCTGTTGCGTAATCAATGAGTAAGGGCCAATAGAACGGGCATGCATTTTGTCTTCTACCATGTGACCGAGTTTCAACATATAGATGATACCTACAGTCGCATGCTGGTCGAACTGCTCTCCAGAACCTCCGTCTATCAAGCGCACTTTACCATAACGGGGAACTCCGGCTTTGTCTGTCCATTCGTTCAAATCGTCAAGGCTTGCTCCATCGAAGATAGGAGTGGCAAACTTAACACCCAGTTCTTTACCTGCCCAACCTAATACTGTTTCGAATATCTGACCAAGGTTCATACGGGAAGGTACCCCTAGCGGATTCAATACGATATCCACCGGTGTTCCGTCCGGCAAGAACGGCATATCTTCCTGACGCACGATACGCGATACGATACCCTTGTTACCATGTCGTCCGGCCATCTTATCACCTACCTGTATCTTACGCTTCTTAGCCACATAAACTTTTGCTATCTGAACAATACCGGAAGGAAGTTCATCCCCGATAGTCAGGTCGAATCGTTTACGTTTCAGTTCAGCATCAAGTTCTTTGTATTTACGCAGATAGTTTACGATAACATCACGGATCAGATCGTTTTTATGAGCATCCGTAGTCCAGTTGCTCACCTGTATAGATTCATAATCGATGTTATCTAAAGCGCTCTTGGTAAATTTACTGCTTTTAGCTATAATATCTACGTTCAGATAATCTTTTACCCCCTGGGATGTTTTACCTTCTGTCAACACCAATAGTTTGTCTACAAGTATTGATTTCAGTTTAGCCATCTTTTCTTCATACTCTTCGTCCAGTTTAGGCAACAATGCTTTGCTCGAAAGTTTTGTTTTACCTTTCTTCGATGCCTTAGAGAACAAGTTTGTTCCTACGACAACACCTTTCAATGAAGGAGAAGCTTTAAGGGAAGCATCTTTCACATCACCTGCTTTATCGCCGAAGATAGCACGAAGCAATTTTTCTTCCGGAGAAGGATCTGACTCTCCTTTCGGTGTAATCTTACCAATCAGGATGTCTCCCGGACTTACACGGGCTCCGATACGGATAATACCCCTTTCATCAAGATCTTTTGTAGCATCTTCGCTTACGTTCGGAATATCTGAAGTAAGTTCTTCAACACCACGTTTAGTATCACGAACTTCGAGGGCAAACTCTTCTACGTGAACCGAAGTAAAGATATCTTCACGAACAATACGCTCATTTAACACGATCGCATCCTCGAAGTTATATCCCTTCCACGGCATGAACGCTACTTTCAGGTTTTTACCGATGGCAAGTTCGCCTTTTTCCGTAGAATAACCTTCTGTTAGAATTTGATTTTGTACTACTCTATCTCCTTTGCGGCAAATTGGACGAAGGTCGATAGTTGTATTCTGGTTCGTTTTCTTAAACTTAGGAATATAGTATGTCTTAATTGCATTGTCGAACGCGACAAATTCTTCATCCGAAGTACGGTCGTATTTTATTTTAATCGTATCGGCATCAACAAATACTACCTCTCCGGCTCCTTCAGCCACAATCTGTGTACGTGAGTCGCGGATCAACTGACCTTCGATACCTGTACCCACAATAGGAGCTTCGGTACGCATCAACGGCACTGCCTGACGCATCATATTCGATCCCATCAGCGCACGGTTAGCATCGTCATGCTCCAGGAACGGGATCAAAGACGCCGCTATAGAAGCAATTTGTGTAGGAGACACGTCCATCAACTCTACTTCTTCAGGAGCAATTACCGGATAATCGGCATCCTTACGAGCTTTAACACGGTTGTTGATAAATGAACCATCATCAGTCAACGGTGCATTCCCTTGTGCAATAAGCTTTTCTTCTTCTTCTTCGGCAGCAAGATATACAATGCCTTTAGCAGAAAGGTCTACCTTGCTATCTGCAACTTTACGATACGGCGTTTCTATAAAACCAAGGTCATTGATTTTTGCATAAACACAAAGAGAAGATATCAAGCCAATGTTTGGACCTTCAGGAGTTTCGATCGGACACAGGCGCCCGTAGTGAGTATAGTGAACGTCACGCACTTCGAAACCGGCTCTTTCACGGGAAAGACCTCCGGGTCCGAGGGCTGACATACGGCGTTTGTGAGTAATCTCTGCCAATGGATTGGTCTGATCCATAAACTGAGACAATGCATTTGTTCCGAAGAATGTATTAACCACGGAAGATATTGTCTTCGCGTTAATCAGATCGATCGGAGTAAACACTTCATTGTCGCGAACATTCATTCTTTCGCGAATGATACGTGCCATACGGTTAAGACCGACTCCAAACTGATTGAAGAGTTGTTCTCCCACAGTACGTACACGGCGATTGCTCAAGTGGTCGATATCGTCAACTATCGCTTTTGAGTTGATCAACTCAATCAGATATTTGATAATCTCGATAATATCTTCTTTTGTAAGAACTCGTATATCGGTACTAGTAGTAAGTCCCAGTTTTTTGTTCAACCTGTAACGACCTACTTCTCCCAAATCGTAACGTTTTTCTGAGAAGAACAAGTTGTTGATTACCTCACGTGCGCTGGTATCATCGGCAGGCTCCGCGCTACGAAGCTGCCTGTAGATATGACGTACCGCATCAATCTCAGAGTTACTTGGGTCTTTCTGCAATGTATTATAAATAATAGCAAAATCGGAAAGGTACTGAGAGTCTTTATGCAACAAGATGGAAGAAACATTAGAATCCAGGATCAGATCTAAGTGATCTTTATCCAAAACGGTTTCACGTTCAAGAATGACTTCGTTACGTTCGATAGAAGTAACCTCTCCGGTATCCTCATCGACGAAGTCTTCCATCCATGTTCTCAGAATTCTGGCAGCAAGCTTACGACCTGCTACTTTTTTAATATTTTGTTTTGTAACCTTTATTTCTTCGGCCAGGTCGAATATTTCGAGGATATCTCTATCGCTTTCGAAACCGATAGCACGAAGCAATGTGGTTACAGGTAATTTCTTTTTACGGTCAATGTATGCATACATGACATTGTTGATGTCTGTCGCAAATTCAATCCATGATCCTTTGAACGGAATGATACGCGCCGAATAGAGTTTAGTTCCATTGGCATGCATCGTTTGCCCGAAGAATACACCCGGAGAACGGTGCAGTTGGGATACAACCACACGTTCGGCACCATTGATAACAAAGGTACCCTTTTCTGTCATATATGGAATCAACCCCAGATATACATCTTGTATAACCGTGTCGAAGTCTTCATGATCGGGATCGGTACAATAAAGTTTTAGTTTTGCTTTTAGAGGAACACTATAAGTAAGTCCTCGTTCGATACACTCTTCGATAGTATAGCGTGGGGGATCTATAAAGTAGTCCAAAAATTCTAATACAAAATTATTTCTTGTGTCAGCTATTGGAAAGTTTTCAGCAAAAACCTTGTATAGCCCCTCTTTCTTCCTCTTTTCGGGAGGAGTGTCAAGTTGTAAAAAGTCTTGGAACGACTTTAACTGCACTTCAAGAAAATCCGGATAGGGAAGTGGATTCTTAATTGAAGCAAAATTGACTCTTTGATTTGTATTTGTTGAAGACATTTGATAACCAAATTTGATGAACTTATTATTTTTGACGCAAAAAGGTTAAGAACCTTCCTTCTCGAAGGTTCCTAACCAAATATCCTTTTTCAGGACTATTTTTACTTAAGTTCAATTTCGGCTCCAGCTTCTTCTAATTGTTTTTTCAATGCGTCAGCTTCATCTTTAGTCACTCCTTTTTTAAGTTCGCTAGGAGCAGCGTCTACTAGATCTTTAGCCTCTTTCAAACCAAGTCCTGTAAGTTCTTTTACAGCTTTAACAACTTGCAATTTGTTAGCACCTGCCGATTTAAGAATTACATCGAAAGATGTTTTTTCTTCTACTACTTCAGCAGCAGCAACTGGACCTGCGGCAACTGCAACAGCAGCAGCGGCTGGTTCTATTCCGTATTCAGTTTTTAGAATTTCAGCTAATTCGCTAACTTCTTTCACTGTCAAATTTACTAGTTGTTCTGCAATAGCTTTGATATCTGCCATTTTTGTATAAATTAAAATTGTTATTATTCTTTTGTTTAATTATTATCTTTTCGATAATGTTTCTAATACACCATGAATGGTATTGCCTCCTGATTGGAGTGCCGAAATAACATTCTTGGCCGGAGATTGAAGCAATCCGA
This sequence comes from Dysgonomonas reticulitermitis, assembly GCF_054601275.1. Lineage (NCBI taxonomy): Bacteria > Pseudomonadati > Bacteroidota > Bacteroidia > Bacteroidales > Dysgonomonadaceae > Dysgonomonas > Dysgonomonas reticulitermitis. The sequence goes on from NZ_BAAHWU010000021.1 coordinate 45,598, forward strand.
TAACGTCGCCGATAAGTTCGTTTTTGCTCTTGATGTTTTCCAGTGCAGTCAGATTTTCTTTGCCTACATAGAAACTTTCTTGAACATACGCTGCTTTAAGCGAAGGGATTCCTTCTTTTTTGTACTTAGCAATCAGTTTAGCAGGTGCATTAGCAGAATTGGAAAACATGATAGCAGTGTTACCTTTCAGAACCGGATTCAGCTCAGAATAGTCACCATCAAGAGACTCCAATGCTTTTTGCAACAGCGTATTCTTTACAACCATCAATTTGATTTCCTGCTTGGCGCATTCCCTTCTCAATTCGCTTGTTTTAGTCGAATTAAGAGTAGCAATGTCGGTAAGGTAGAAGTTATCATAACCTTTGATTGTAGTTGCTATAGATTCGATAATAGTGCTTTTATCTTCCTTTCTCATAATCTTCAGTCAATTTTTAATTAATTTTCTACTGATTTAGGGTCTATTTTTACACCCGGACTCATAGTACTTGAAAGACAAACACTCTTAACATAAGTTCCTTTAGCTGCCGATGGTTTCAACTTGATAAGCGTAGCTATGAATTCTCTTGCATTCTCTCTGATCTGTTCAGGAGTAAATGAAACTTTACCGACAGAAGCATGCACGATACCTGCTTTATCTACTTTAAAGTCAATTTTACCCGATTTTACTTCCTGTACAGCCTTGGCAACGTCCACAGTTACGGTCCCGCTTTTAGGATTCGGCATCAAGCCACGAGGTCCTAAAACACGTCCAAGAGCACCAACTTTACCCATAATAGCAGGCTGAGTGATGATAACATCTATATCAGTCCAGCCTCCTTTTATTTTATCGATATATTCATCCAGACCTACATAGTCGGCTCCTGCTTCTTTAGCAGCAGCTTCTGCATCCGGAGAACACAATACCAAAACTCTAACTTGTTTTCCTGTTCCATGAGGAAGAGATACTACACCTCTCACCATCTGGTTAGCTTTACGTGGATCTACACCAAGACGTACATCCAAGTCGACAGAAGCGTCGAACTTAGTTGTTGTCACCTCTTTTACAAGAGAAGACGCTTCGCTAAGTGTATACAATTTCCCTGCTTCAATTTTACTGAAAGCTAACTTTTGATTTTTTGTAAGTTTACCCATTTCTCAATTGAAGTTTAATTATTTAACATCAGGGAAAGCCCCTTTTACGGTAATACCCATACTTCTTGCTGTACCAGCAACCATTTTCATGGCTGATTCCAGTGTAAAACAGTTCAGGTCGCCCATTTTATCTTCAGCAATAGCTTGTACTTGATCCCAAGTAACTTCTGCTACTTTCTTACGATTTGGTTCTGCCGATCCACTTTTGGTTTTAGCTGCTTCAAGCAACTGAACTGCTACCGGTGGTTGTTTTACAATGAAATCAAAAGACTTGTCAGCATAGTATGTAATCACCACTGGCAATATCTTACCTGCTTTGTCTTGAGTTCTGGCATTAAATTGCTTACAGAAATCCATAATGTTAATCCCTTTAGAACCCAATGCAGGGCCTACGGGAGGAGATGGATTTGCTGCACCGCCTTTAATCTGTAATTTTAATTGTCCAGCAATTTCTTTAGCCATTTCTGTTTTTAATTTTTAGTTTTAATAAACTTAAGATAGAACATCGGTATGCGTAACCAGACTTACTGTTCTTTTTCGACTTGCATGTAATTCAATTCGAGCGGAGTCTTCCGTCCGAATATCTTTACCATCACTTTTAGTTTTTTCTTTTCCGCATTTACTTCTTCAATAATACCAGAGAATCCTGAGAAAGGGCCATTGGTCACTTTCACATTTTCTCCCACATAGTATTGAACGTCCATGCTCACCTCCTGTTCATCCAACTCGTCCATTGTGCCCAAGATTCTGTTAACTTCAGATTGGCGCAACGGTTGAGGATTTTGCGTATCAGGCAAAAATCCGACTACATAATTGATATTACGTAATTCGTGGATGACTTCACCTACAAGAGCCGCCTCAATTAAAATGTAACCGGGAAGATAAGCCCTTTCTTTCAGAACCTTCTTTCCGTTACGCATAATATAAGTTTTCTCGGTAGGGATAAGAACTTGTGAAATATACTTTGCTAAGTCCGTTTTCTTTATCTCAGCCTCAAGATATTCTTTGACTTTATTTTCTTTTCCGCTAACAGCACGCAGGACGTACCATTTCTTTTCGATTTCAGTCATAGCTTTAGATAAAATTAAAGACCATAGAAAAATTTAATCACCCGTTCAAATGTTGAATCAACACCCCATACAACTAAAGCCATAAGAATGGAAGCTATCATGACTATAACCGCACTACTTGTCAATTCTGCACGAGAAGGCCAAGAAACCTTGTGTACAAGTTCGCTATACGAATCCTTAATATAATTAATTATTTTCTTCATCACTCTTTTGAGTTATTTGCACGGGCGGAGAGATTCGAACTCCCGACATTTGGTTTTGGAGACCAACGCTCTACCACTGAACTACGCCCGTAGATTATAAAGCCGGCTTATGTCGCAAAACCGGCTTTTATATTAGAGATTCTTAGCTTACAATTTCTGTAATCTGTCCGGCACCTACTGTACGTCCACCTTCGCGGATAGCGAAACGAAGACCTACGTTACATGCCACAGGATAGATTAGTTCTACTGTGATAGTCACGTTATCACCAGGCATAACCATATCTGTTCCTTCCGGAAGAGTGATCTCACCGGTTACGTCAAGAGTACGTAGATAGAACTGAGGACGATATTTGTTATGGAATGGAGTATGACGTCCACCTTCTTCTTTTTTCAGGATATAAACCTCAGCCTTGATTGTAGTATGAGGGGTGATTTTTCCCGGGTGAGTGATAACCATACCGCGTTTGATTTCTTCTTTGTCGATACCACGAAGAAGTAGACCAACGTTGTCACCGGCTTGTCCGTCGTCAAGAATCTTACGGAACATTTCAACTCCTGTTACAACTGATTTCTTAGCTGTAGCGCCAAGTCCAATGATCTGAATTTCTTCACCGGTTTTGATCTTACCTGTTTCGATACGGCCTGTTGCTACTGTACCACGACCAGTGATAGAGAACACGTCTTCAACCGGCATCAGGAATGGTTTATCCACATCGCGTGGAGGAAGCGGAATCCAAGTATCTACAGCATTCATAAGCTCCATTACTTGACTTACCCAAGGCTCAACGCCATTCAAAGCGCCTAGTGCAGAACCACGGATAACCGGAGTATTATCGCCGTCGAAATCGTAGAATGAAAGAAGTTCTCTCATTTCAAGCTCTACTAATTCCAACATTTCTTCGTCTTCAACGATATCACATTTGTTCATGAAAACAACCAATCTTGGTACGTTTACCTGACGTGCCAGAAGGATGTGCTCGCGAGTTTGAGGCATCGGACCATCAGTAGCAGCAACTACGATGATAGCTCCGTCCATCTGAGCGGCACCGGTAACCATGTTTTTCACATAGTCGGCGTGACCCGGACAGTCAACGTGAGCATAGTGACGGTTAGCTGTTTCATATTCAACGTGAGCAGTATTGATAGTGATACCACGTTCTTTTTCTTCAGGAGCGTTGTCGATCGAATCGAATGAACGGACTTCAGAAAGGCCTTTATCAGCTAATACCTTAGTAATAGCAGCAGTCAAAGTAGTTTTACCATGGTCTACGTGACCGATTGTACCGATGTTAACATGCGGTTTCGCCCGGTTAAAATGTTCTTTTGCCATAATTAATCTTCTATTATTTAGTTAATGTATATATTTAATTCAATTTTGAATCAAGTAATTAAGTCGGTCTATTTTACTAGAGCCCATGACGGGACTTGAACCCGTGACCTCTTCCTTACCAAGGAAGTGCTCTACCACTGAGCTACATTGGCAGATTAAAACACTTTCTTCAATAAAAACCATCCTTTATAAGATCTGATTTACGCAGGAGTATTTATTGAAAGAAACAGTTAAAAACCATAAGGCGCAAAGCACTCTTAATCTTTTTAATCCTTTAATGCTGAGCCTCTTGTCGGATTCGAACCAACGACCCCGAGATTACAAATCACGTGCTCTGGCCAGCTGAGCTAAAGAGGCACAAAAGGTCTAACTTCGCCACCGTTCTGCTTTTCCGGAAGCGAAACGGCGACAAAATTAGAAATTATTTTTTAGAATAACAATACTTTATGTATTTATTTTTCTTCTGCTTTCTCTTTTGCATCAAATCTTCTATTCCACCTTGAGGAATAACATATTATAGCCCGACTTTTATTTAGCGGTTATCTTTTCCTTTACCTTGAGTATTTGCTTTTCAAGGGCCTCTACATTCAACGAAATAGCTTCTTCGAACGTATCCGCGATTTTGTTCGCAAATAGTTCCCCACTTTTTATATTCAGCTTCACAGACGCTTCCTTATTGTTTGCTATCTCAGGCTTCACCACCTTAAGAATAACCTCTGCATCAATAATTAGATCTGAAAATCTATCCAACTTAGACAATTTCTTTTCTATAAACTCTTTCAATTGGACTGACGCATCAAAATGCACTGATTGAATTGCAATGTTCATAATATTTCCTCCTTTACTTTTAAGCTCTTGGGTGAGCTTTGTTATAAATTTTCTTTAATTCTTCAAACGAAGTATGTGTGTAAATCTCAGTTGCCGCAAGGCTTGAATGCCCCAATAACTCCTTCACCGCATTAATATCCGCCCCATTGTTCAGCATACTCGTTGCAAAGGAATGCCTCAGAACGTGCGGGCTTGTTTTCGATAGTGTTGAAATTTGCTTCAGACTCTCTGTCACTATGCGATGGATCATCATCGGATAAAGCTTCTCTCCGTCTTTCTTAACAAAGAAATAGCCGGATTGGTTCTCTATTTCTTCATTCCGCGCGTCTATATATTGCCTTATCAGCAACAGCATATTGTCACTAACGGGGATCAGACGCTGTTTATTCCGCTTTCCTGTAACCTGTATTGTTCTGGAACTGAAATCAATATCAAGATCTTTCAACCCCAAGAGTTCGGCACGGCGTATACCTGTCACGTAAAACAGTTCGATCATAATATGATTCCGTAAAGCTTCAAAACCATTTTCTACCACCGGTTCATCCAATATTTTTTCCATATCGGAATTATTCACAAATGCAGGTATCGGTTTTGAATTTTTAGGCCCTACTATCCTTTTCATGGGATTGGCCGGCATCTCGCCTATCCGCAACAGATATTTATAAAACGACTTGAGTGCGCTCAACTTCCGGTTGACCGACCGGGGCGACATTTTATCTTCCATCAGGGATACAATCCACATACGGATAAGATCGTTATCTACAGACTTAATATCGACATCGGGAAAGTGGAACAACAAAAACTCAGAGAACTGATGCAGGTCTTTAGAATAAGAAATCTCCGTATGTAAAGAATAATTCTTTTCATAACGGAGATACTTTATATATTTCTCTATTAACAACATCATTCGTCCACTTTTCAATCGTGAATGACGAAGTTAATATTTTTATGTGAAAAAGACAATACCTGTTTTAGTCTTCAGAACGATGCATTGCCTGAACATAAACAGCATGCAATCTTTGCTCTCTCTTAACTACAGACGGTTTGCGGAATTCCTGACGTCTTCTTAATTCTTTAACAACACCTGTTTTTTCGTATTTTCTTTTAAATTTTTTTAGGGCTCTTTCGATATTTTCGCCTTCTTTTAACGGAACAATAATCATAATTGTATTCTGTTTTATTTTTTGTTTTTTATTAATTCTATTTTTTCTGGAAACGTGAAGACTATAATAGCCTCTATTTTATATATAAGGAATCTTCATTAATAATCTTATGAACACCGCTATTAAAGCGACATTAATTCTCTCAAATTATATGTATGTTCAAAAGATCATCAAACCTCCTCTCTGTTTCGGGCTGCAAATTTATTATATAAAATCTTAACTTCCAAGACTTTTTTCTATTTTATTCTTTCCATTCGGATGTGCGGTATTGTATCTTCAATATACATTTCTCCCACTTGATAGAAGCTATGGGTTTCATAAAACCGCTTCAAATGCTGCTGTGCCGATATGGTAATCGCAGTTTCTTGGAGAACTTCTTCCGTTATTTCAATCGCTTTTTTCATCAGTTCATGCCCATATCCATATTTACGATACTCCCCGGCAATAATTACCCGGCCGATGGATGCTTCTTCAAAATAATCTCCAGCCTTAAATAACCGGCAATACGCTACTAATTTATCATCGATATACCCATGCAGATGTAATGCCTTCTGGTCTTTATAATCCGGATCGAGATAAGGGGCATTCTGTTCCACCACAAACACTTTTCCCCGTAAATGCAATATCGCATAAAGTTCGCCTGTCGACAACTCATCGAATGCACTTACTTTCCATATAATTGGTTTTCTCATAAATCACTTAATAATGCCAATCAGCAGTTAAAGTTATTATTGTAGTGTAAAATGTTCTTTTATTTTATGCTGCGCGCAATCACAGATTGCTTATATTCTCAACATATGCTCATTACTGCCGCGCCCTGCCGGGCTTGTCCTTACTTTTGGCATTGCCCAAAAGTAAGCAAAAAGCTAGCGCTTCGTCCCTCGGCGACCCACAACCGGTTTGCCGGCTGAAAGGAACGAACGGGCTATCGCCCCGTCCCTTTCTACGCCGCCTGCACCGGGTGGGTGCCCCCGCCTGCGGAACTAATGCGCGGGAAGCTGACGCACGACAAGAGCCTGCCTTGTCTGGCTTTAGCCGCGCCGTTAGCTTCAAGTACGGGGCACCCATAGGACGAAAAAGGCGTTAAAAACAAAAACGTGTCTGAGCTTATCTAATGATTCGTATACTACAAAACCCGGAGCGAGTTTTTTTGTTTAGCCTTTAAGTCCGTTATGGGTCGGACGTTGAAGCGGGGCGCAAAAGCCTTTTTGGTTCCTTTTGCGGCTTTGGGCAAAAGGGACACAAGCAATCTAAGATTGCGCGCAGATGAAGATAATAGAACAATTAATTACATACACTTCGTTCCTGTGAATATTAATTCAACTACTGATGTGCATTAATAGCTGAAATACATTCTTCCAAACTCAACAACCTTTGTTCGCCGGAGACCATGTTTTTCAACATGATTTTATTTTCATTCATTTCATTCTCACCGATAATGGCCACATAAGGAACTTTATTCGAATCGGCATATTTCATCTGCTTATTCATCTTTGCCGGCTCCGGATATATTTCCGTAGCAATTCCGGATTGTCTCATCTTTGTTACCAGAGGAAGGATGTGTGCTTCTTCTTTCGCTCCAAAATTAACGAAAAGCACCTGCGTGTTCTGTATCGAATCTTTCGGATACAGATCCAACTGATTCAGTACATCGAAAATACGGTCGGCTCCAAAAGAAATACCAACGCCCGACACTCCCGGCAAACCGAATATTCCGGTCAGGTTATCGTAACGCCCGCCTCCGGTAATACTACCTATTTGCACGTCTAACGCTTTCACCTCAATGATAGCGCCTGTATAGTAATTCAAGCCGCGGGCAAGAGTCAGATCAAGCTCCAGATCGGAACGAACTCCTACAATTTTCAACTTATCGAGGATGAAGGCGAGTTCACCGACACCTTGTATTCCTATCTCTGATGCCTGCAAAACAGTTTTCAGTGTCGCAAGCTTTTCCTCGTTACTTCCCTGCAATAGAATAATAGGCTGCAATTGATCTATTGCCTTTCGCGGAATACCTTTCGATGCGAGTTCTTCATTTACTTTATCCAGACCGATCTTATCCAGCTTGTCAATAGCAACGGTTATATCCACTATCTTATCCGATTCACCGATAATCTCGGCGATACCGGAAAGTATCTTGCGGTTGTTCAGTTTTATACTAACCCTGATACCAAAACGATTGAATACTTCATCGATAATCTGAATCAGTTCCACTTCATTGATTAGGGAATCTGAACCTACGACATCGGCATCGCATTGGAAAAATTCACGGTAACGCCCCTTTTGCGGACGGTCGGCACGCCATACAGGCTGTATCTGATAACGCTTGAACGGAAAAGTAATATCGTTGCGGTGCATTACCACATAGCGGGCAAACGGGACTGTCAGGTCGTAACGAAGTCCTTTGTCGCTCAACTTGGTTGCCAAACGATTCACGTTTCTTTCGGTCAATTCCTCATCGCTTATATCTTTCAGATAATCTCCGGAATTCAATATCTTAAATAAAAGCTTATCCCCCTCTTCTCCGTATTTTCCCATCAGCGTGGACAGGTTTTCCATTGCCGGAGTTTCTATCTGGCGGAAACCGTATAATTTGTAAACCTCTCGTATCGTATCGAAAATATAGTTCCGTTTCGCCATTTCTTCCGGCGAAAAATCTCTTGTACCTTTAGGTATTGAAGGTTGCGACATAGCTTTATCGTTCAAATTGTTATTCGGACTGCAAACCTACATAAAAATCTTCGATTTTTAGGCCAGTTGTATAAAAAACCAAGACCACCCTTATCTTTATAGGCTGAGTGGTATCAGCGTGTGATCCACAGATTGTAATTATTTACCGTGGTCTATG